>JADHLS010000193.1 GCA_016780605.1 Reyranella sp. | reverse complement strand
CTCGCGCACGCGGCGGTGATAATCGTTGAGCCAGCGCCGCTCGGGCTCGGTCAGCAGTGCAGGCTCGACACAGTTGAGATCGATCGGCGCCAAGGTCAGGGTCTCGAACTCGAGATAGCGCCGGTCGGCGCCGTCGATCTTCGCCTCGCGCACCGCCACCAGGTTCTCGATGCGGATGCCGTAGGCGTCGGTCTTGTAGTAGCCGGGCTCGTTGCTGACGATCATGCCGGGCTGTAGCGCGACGTTGTTGGGCATCTTGGAGATGCGGTGCGGTCCCTCGTGCACCGAGAGATAGGCGCCGACGCCGTGACCGGTACCGTGATCGTAGTCCAGGCCGGCCTGCCACAGAGCATAGCGCGCCAGCGCATCGAGCTGCGAGCCCGTCGTGCCGGCCGGAAAGCGCGCCATGGCGAGCGCGATGTGGCCCTTCAGCACGCGCGTGAACCGATCGCGCATCTCGGGGCTCGGCGTGCCGATCGCCACCGTGCGCGTGATGTCGGTCGTGCCGTCACGGTACTGGCCGCCCGAATCGACCAGATAGAGGTTGCCGGGTTCGAGGGTGCGTTCGGTCGCCTCGGAGGCGTGGTAGTGCACGATGGCGCCATTGGGGCCGGCGCCGGAGATGGTATCGAAGCTGAGGTCGCGCAGCTTGCCCGTCTCCTGGCGCATCGCCTGCAGGCGATCGGAGACTTCGATCTCGCGCAGCTTGCCGCTTTTCGACTCCCGCCCCAGCCAGCCAAGGAAACGACTGACCGCGGCGCCGTCGCGACGATGAGCGTTGCGAATGCCTTCCAGCTCGACGGCGTTCTTGCACGCCTTGGGCAGCGCCACCGGATCGGCGTCGCGCACGATGGTGACGCCGGCACCCTGTAGGCGGTTGGCCGCCCACACCGGCGCCGTCGCGGTCTCGATCAGCACCTTCTTGTTGACCTTGCCCAACATGTCGAGGGCCGCGCCGAGCTCCTCGGTCGGCGCCAGGGTCACGGCGTTGCCGAGCCAGCTGAGCGTGCGGTCCGGCACCTTGCGGCGATCCATGAAGAGATCGACGTGACCGTCGCAGTGCAGCAAAGCGAAGCCGAGCGCGAAGGGCGTGCGCGGCACGTCGCCGCCGCGCACGTTCATCAGCCAGGCGATCGAATCGGGCGCGGTGATCAAGGCTACTTCGGCGCCCTTGTCCTTCACGACCGCGGCGATTCGCGTGCGCTTGGCTTCGCTGCTTTCACCGGCAAACTCGTCGGGATGCGGCAGCACCGGCGCGAGCGGTGCCGGCGGCCGGCCGTGCCATACGGCATCGACGGGATTGGAATCGACCGCGACGAACTCACCGCCGGCGCGTTGGCAGGCGCGGGCATAGCGATCATGTCCGTCGACGGTTACCAACCAAGGATCGAAGCCGAGCTTGCCGCCCTTGGGAAGGTTCTCGGCGATCCAGGTCTCGGCCGATTCCTCCGGGATCTGATGCGGCACGAAGGCTTTGGTGTCGACCTGGGCGCGCACGGCGAGCGTATAGCGGCCGTCGATGAAGATCGCCGCCTGCTCGGCGAGGACGATTGCAAGGCCTGCCGAGCCGCTGAAGCCCGTGAGCCAGGCCAAGCGCTGCGAACGGCGCGGCACGTACTCGCCCTGATGCTCATCCGCGCGCGGCACCATGAAGCCCGCGAGCCCACGGCGCGTCAGCTCGGCGCGCAGCGCCGCCAGCCGGTCAGCCGGTGCCGGCGATGCCTCCAGCCCGTCATCGGCCTTGGCCAGTTCGTCCCGCCAGACCGTCAGCGCCCGCGTCAGCTCGGCGTCTGCGTCTGGAGCAACCAGTTCGACCCATTCCGGGCCAGCCAAGCCTTCAGGCGCCGCCGCGACACCCCGCATCAGGGAATCAAGGGCCGCTGGGTCGGGGCTACGACCCCGTTGGCGAAGCAACTGGAGGACGTCGTCTGGGGCGGAACTCATGGCGGGGGACCCTACGCGGCCGGTTTACGGGGCGCAAATTGAGCAATTTTCGTACTTTTGCGACTGCGAAATGCGCAATCCGCGAGCGTCATGCGAGATATGCATATCAGTAAGTCCCAGCCTTCACTTATTGTTGTAACTCAAGGCTCTATATTTGCTCTGTGCAGCGCAGCATCGCGTACCGCGTCGCACAATAAGGAGCAGAACATGATGACCCAGCCGATCCAGATGTTTGAAAATCTGACCAGCGAAACTTCGCCGGCGGGGGGAAACGTTGCCAAGACCAACAAGACCAACCTGAGCTTCGAGGAGCGCCGGATGCTCGAGCTGCGTGCTCGCTACGCCCGCGCCGAGATGCTCGCCGACGGTCTGGCTGATGGCCTGGTTTGGCTTGGCCGCCAGTTCAAGCGCTTGATCGCCGCCATCAAGGCCGACTTCAAGCTGCGTGCTGCGGAGACCCAGCTCTTCCGCATGTCCGACCGCGAGCTGGCCGACATCGGCCTGTGCCGCGCCGACATCCACTTCGCGGTCCGTGAGACCGCGCAAGGCGTCATGCCGGAAATCGATCACGTGACCCATAGCGCCCTTCCGGCGAACGAGAATTTGCGTCGCGTGGCGTAAGCGTCTTTAGCGTAGCGTAAGCGTAAAGCGTACGAGGGCCGGCGAAAGCCGGCCCTTTTTCTTTGCGGCGATCTAAGCGGGACCCGGCGCCTGGTCCGGATCGACGGCGCGCACGACGTAGGCCTCCGCGGTCGGCTGATAGAGCTCCCACAGGAAGCGCAGCTCGACGAGCGGCTGCGAATCGAGATCGACCCGCAGATCGACGAAGGGAAAGCTCTCGCGGTGCACCACGAGTAGCGCGGCCGATTTCAGCTGCTTCAACTCGCCACCCGCGGCATCGCCGGCTTCGATCGCGCGCATCAGCCGTTCCGCCAACGGCTGCTCTTCGCTGGCCTCGAAGCTCGACACCATCGCATCGACAACGTCGGTGTTGCGCAGGATGTTGCCGGCCGCTGCGCAGTTGTGCCCGATCTTGGCGTTCTGCACCGACTTGATGTTAGCGCCGTTGAAGAAGGCGCCCTTGCCGTTGGCGTCGAGGACGACGAGCTGCCGCCAGCCCAGGTTCGGCTCGCTGCGCTCGAGATCATGCACGATCGCCTCCGGCGCGGCGCCGCCCTTGAGCCGCTCGAGGATCCTGGGACCGAGACGCGGATCGGTGCGATGCTGCGTCAGCACGGCGCCAACGTTGGCCTCGGCCCAGGCGCAGCGGCTGCCGACCGCCATGGACGACGTCGTGACGACGACGCCCAGCATGCCGGTGCGGGCGCACCGCCCGGCGATCGAGAAAGTCATGTATCCTCCGCTTCAGCCCCGTTGAGGTGATCATGCAAGAACCGGGCACGGAATTTGCTGCCCTGCGCACATGCCCGTAAAGCGCAAGATGCATCTGGTGGCCTATCTCAAGACAGGGCCGACCGCGAGCTATGCCAGTGCCTGGCGCCATCCGTCGGCACCGTTGCACGACATCTGGGATGCCGAGCGCTACGAGAACCTGGCGCGCCTGCTGGAGGAAGCGAGGTTCGACGCCGGCTTCTTCGCCGACGGCCTTGGCCTGCCCGACATCTACAAGAACAGCTTCGCCGACTATGTCGGCCGCGGCGGCCAGCTCAGCCTGATCGACCCGATGACCGTGCTGCCGCTGATGGCGCGGGTGACGCGCTACCTCGGTCTCGGCAACACCATCTCGACGACCTTCAACCAGCCCTATCAGATCGCGCGCAGCCTGGGATCGCTCGATCTGTTGAGTCGCGGCCGCGCCGCCTGGAACGTCGTCACCTCGGCGACCGACTACGAAGCGCGCAACTGCGGCATGGACGGCGTGCCGCCCAAGGACGACCGCTATGATCGCGCCGACGATGTGCTGGAGGCCTGCTTCGCCCTGTGGGACTGCTGGGAGCCCGACGCCCTGGTGATGGACCGCGAGAGCGGCGTGTTCGTCGATGCGACCAAGATCCGCTACGCCAATCATGTCGGCCCTTATGTGCGCACGCGCGGGCCGCTGTCGATCCCGCGCAGCCCGCAGGGCCGCCCGCTCATCCTGCAAGCCGGCTCCTCGCCGCGCGGCCGCGCGTGCGCAGCGCGCTGGGCCGACATGATCTTCTGCACCCCGGCCACCAAGGCCGACGGCATCGCCTTCCGCAGCGACATGCACAGGCGGCTGGCGGCGCTGGGACGCTCGCCCATCGACTGCGCCATCCTGCCGACGCTGTCGGTGGTCGTCGGCGAGACCGAATCGATTGCGCGCGAGAAGGCGGAGTATCTCGACAGCCTGATCGATCCTGAGCTGGTGATGGCCTCGTCCTCGACCTTGCTCGGTGTCGATCTCAGCCGCATCGAGACGGCCGAGGAAGCCGAGGTTGCCGCCGGCAACCAGGGCATCGCGGGCTCGCGCGATCGCATGAGCCAGGTCGCCAAGGCTCAGGGCATCTCCTTCGCCCAGGCGGTGCGCAAGCCACGCGGCCTGCTGGCCGGCACGCCGGCCATGATCGCCGACGTGATGGAGGACTGGTTCACCAACAGCGCCTGCGACGGCTTCGTGCTGCCGCCCACCGTCTTCCCGGGCACCTATGAGGAGTTCGCCCGCATGGTGACCCCGGAGCTGCAACGCCGTGGCCTGCTGCGCCGGGAATATGCCGGCCGCACCTTGCGCGAGAACCTCGCCAACCCAGGGTAATGGCGGGGTGAGGCGGCTGGCACGGCCATTGCTGCGTTCAGGGCATCTTCCGCAGCCGCGAAGGGGCCGGTCATGTCACTTTCCCGCAGGACGCTGATCGGCTCTTCACTTGCGGCAACTGTGATCAGGCCAGCCCATGCTGCCGGCAAGGTGCTGCGCATCGGCATCAGCACGTCGCTGAGCGCGCTCGACCCCATGATGGTGACGACAGGCGACGAGTACATCTACGCCAACCTCGTCTTCAATGGCCTGTCGCGCATGCGCGAGGACCTGGTGGTCGAGCCCGACCTGGCCGAGAGCTGGACCTTCAGCGACGACCTCAAGCAATGGACGTTCAAGCTTCGCCGTGGCGTGAAATTCCACAACGGCGAGGAGATGACGGCCGAAGACGTCGTCGCCTCCTTTCGCCGGCTGCTCGACCCCGATGGCACCTCGCCGGTGCGCAGCCAGTACGACATGGTCGACAGCATCTCCGCGCCCGATGCCGGCACCGTGGTCTTCCAGCTCAAGATCCCCTATGGCGGCCTGGCCGACATTCTCACCGACCGCCAGGTCAAGATCGTGCCGCGCAGCGCGGCGGGCGAGATGGCGACCAAGCCGATCGGCACGGGCCCCTTCAAGTTCGTGAGCTACACCGCCGGCGACCGTCTCGTGCTGGCGCGCCATGCCGATTACTTCGAGGCGGGCCTGCCCAAGGTCGACGGCGTGGAGCTGCGCGTCATCCCGGAGATGAGCGTCAAGATCTCGGCCCTCCAGGCCGGCGACATCGACATCCTGTGGGACCTGCCGCTCGAGCAGGTGAAGCCTTTGTCAGGGCGCAGCGATCTGCGCGTCGACAGCGTGCCCACCGCCTCATGGGACGGCGCGATCCTGAACAACGCCATCCCGCCGTTCAACGACAAGCGCGTGCGGCAGGCGTTCCACCTCGCCGTCGACAAGAAAGAGATCGTCGAGCTGACGTTGTTCGGACAAGGCGTGCCGACGATCAGCCCGATCCCGCCGAGCCATCCCTTCTTCGCCAAGGACGTGGTCGTTCCCAAGTCAGATCCCGCGGCCGCCCGCAAGCTCCTGGCCGAGGCCGGCTATCCCAACGGCATCAAGCTGCCGGTGATCCTGCCGGTCGGCCGCCCGGTGCGCGAGCGGCTGGGCGTGACCCTGCAGCAGCTCGCCAAGGCCGGCGGCTTCGACCTGCAGGTGCAGCGCCTGCCGTACTCGTCGTTCAACGCCGAGGTCTCGGGCAAGGCGCCGCTCTACATCGACGGCTTCTTCGCCCGCCCGACCGTCGATACCAGCCTGTTCCCCTTCCTGCGCAGCAAGGGCAGCTGGAACGAGCGGCTGTGGCACTACAGCGACGAGGCCGTCGATCGCGCGCTCGACGCGGCGCGCTCCAGCGCCGATGCGGCAGTGCAGAAGAAGAACTACATCGACGTCCAGGCGACCCTGGTGGCCAACCCGGCATCGTTCTTCGCCTACTCGGTCAATTATGCCTGCGCCTATCGCAAATCGGTCGACGGCATCAAGACTCATCCGATGAAGTGGTTCGACCTGCGCTACGCGACGCTGAGCTAGTGCATGGAATCGCAAGTGCCTGATGCGCGTCCGCTGTCATCCCGAGCGCAGCGAGGGACCTTTCCTGCTGCCTCAAAGGCCCCTCGCTTCGCTCGGGGTGACAGTTGCCACCCATCCTTCAGCGATAGCCGGCACTAGAACGATGGGCATGGCCGCCTTCCTGCTGCGGCGGCTGCTCGGCCTGGTCGGCGTGCTTCTGGGCATGTCGCTGCTGATCTTCGGCATCGTCCACATCCTGCCGGGCAACGTCGCCTATGCGATCCTGGGCGAGTTCGCCACACCGGCGGCGGTCGCGCAGCTCGAAGCCAAGCTCGGCCTGAACGATCCTTTGCCGGTGCAGTACTGGCGCTGGCTGAGCGCCATGCTGCAGGGCGACTTCGGCACGTCGATCGTGATGCAACGCCCGGCGGGTCCGTTGATCGCCGAGGCGTTGGGTCGCTCGGCCTCGCTCGCCGTATTCGCCTTCAGTCTGGTGGCGATGGGCGGCATCGGCCTTGGGCTCTATGCCGCGACGCATCGCGGCCGGACGTCGGACAAGGTGCTGACGCTCGTCCAGTTCCTGCTGATTGCCGTGCCTGAGTTCTTCTGGGCGATCCTGGCCGTGCTGGTCTTCGCCTCGTGGCTCAACCTGCTGCCCGCCACCGGTTATGCGCCGCTGAGCGACGGCGTGGCGAAATGGGCATCGCACCTGGTGCTGCCCGTGCTGGTGCTGGCCTTCGGCCTGGTCGCCCATGTCTCGCGCTTGACGCGATCGTCGATGATCGAGGTGCTGGACAGCCGCTACGTGCTTGCCGCGCGGGCCCGCGGCTTGGCGGAGCGCAAGGTGTTGTGGCGTCATGCGCTACCGAACGCGCTGCTGCCGGCGATCACCGTGCTTGCAATCGATGCCGGGCTGCTGATCGGCGGCATCGTCGTGGTCGAGACGGTGTTCGCCTATCCCGGCCTCGGCCGCCTGCTGGTTTATGCCATCGAGCGCCACGACCTGCCGCTGCTGCAGGTCGGCATGATGGTGGTGACCGCCATCTATGCGCTGGCCAACTTCGTCGCCGAGCTGCTGTACGCCGTGCTGAATCCACGCATCCGCGTCGCCGGAGCCACGGCATGACGCTGATCGCCCTGCCGCGGCTGCGCACGCCGTCGACGCTCGTCCTGGGCGGCGCGTTGTTGCTGTTGATCGGCCTGGCGGCCGTCGTCGGCATGTGGTTGACGCCCTATGACCCGACGGCCTTCGCCGTGCGCGACCGGCTGCAGCCGCCGAGCGCGCTGCATCCATTCGGCACCGACGAGTTCGGCCGCGACGTCCTCTCGCGCGTGTTGGCCGGCGCGCATCTGTCGCTGGCGACCGGATTCGGCGCCATGGCGATCAGCCTGGTCGTCGGGGTGCCGCTGGGCCTGATCGCCGCCTTCCATCGCGGCATCACCGAAGAGGTGGTCATGCGCAGCGTCGATCTGCTGATCGCCCTGCCGCCGGTGCTGCTGGGGTTGCTGGTGCTGGCGGTGACGCCGCCCAGCCTGTGGAAGACCGTCGCCGCCGTGGGCCTGGTCTACGTGCCGATCATGGTGCGGCTGACGCGCGCGGTGGCGCTTGGTCTCCTGGAGGAGGACTTTGTGCAGGCGGCGCGGGCGCGCGGCGAGGGCGCGCCCACCATCCTGTGGCACGAGATCCTGCCCAATGCCTGGCCGCCCATCATTGTCGAGTGCGGACTGCGCGTGACCTTCGCCATCCTGTTGGGCTCGGCCCTGTCGTTCCTCGGGCTCGGGCCGCAGCCGCCCGCCAGCGAGTGGGGATTGATGATCGCCGAGGGCCGGGACTTCCTTCGGCAGGCGCCCTGGGTCTGCCTTGCGCCCGGCCTGTCGCTTTGCGTGTTGCTGGTCTGCGTCAACCTGGTGGGCGAGGGGCTGCGCGAGCGGCTCGATCCGCAATTGCGCGGGCGCTCGCATGCTTGACGCTGCCGTTCGCACCAGCACCGCGCTGCAGGTCGACGCGCTTTCCGTTGCCTATCCGTCACGCGGTGGCTGGCTGCAGGCCCTGGATGGCGTGTCGCTGTCGATCGCTGGCGGCAGCGTGCGGGGTCTCGTGGGCGAATCCGGATCGGGCAAGTCGACTGTCGTGCTGGCGCTGCTCGGGCTGCTGGGGCCGGCGGCACGCGTAAAGGCGCAGCGCCTCGCGTTCGACGGTCATGATCTGCTCGCGGGCGCATCGACGCTGCGCGGTCGCCGCATCGGCGTGGTCTTCCAGGATACCGCAGCGGCGCTCTATCC
>JADHLS010000192.1 GCA_016780605.1 Reyranella sp. | reverse complement strand
CGCCTGATGGCCCAGCGCCTCGAGCCGACGATCGCGCTCACGCTGTCGACGCTGTTCGTCGCCGTGTCGCTGGCCGTCCCGATCGGCGTGGTGGCGGCGTGGAAGGCGCGCAAGCTGGTCGATCGCGTGGTCATGGGCTTCGCCGTGCTGGGCTTCGCCATGCCGGTGTTCGTGCTGGCCTATGTCCTGATCTACTTCTTCGCCGTGCAATGGCAGCTCCTGCCGGTGCAGGGCTACAACCCGATCAGCGCCGGCCTGTGGCCGTTCATCGAGACGCTGATCCTGCCCTCGGTGGCGCTTGGCGTCACCTACATGGCGCTGATCGCCCGCATCACCCGCGCCTCCATGCTGGAGGTGCTGCAGCAGGATTATATCCGCACCGCCAACGCCAAGGGCCTGGCGACCGATCGCGTGCTGCTGCTGCATGCGCTCAAGAACGCCTCGGTCCCTATCGTCACCGTGATCGGCATCGGCATTGCGCTCCTGATTTCGGGCGTGGTCATCACCGAGACGGTGTTCAACATCCCGGGCCTCGGCCGCCTCACCGTCGATGCCGTGCTGAAGCGCGACTATCCGATCGTGCAGGGGCTGATCCTGGTGTTTGCCGGCGTGAAGGTGGTGGTGAACCTGATCATCGACATCTCCTACGCCTTCCTCGATCCCAGAATCCGTTACTGAATTCGGTACTGACATGGCCGTCATCGCCGACGATCTCGCCCCATCACCGGCTCGCCGCTTCTCGCTGTGGAGAGCGATCCGGCGCAACCCGACCATCGCCTTCGGCGGCGTCCTGCTCGCGCTGCTGATCCTGATGGCGCTCTTTGCGCCGCTGATCGCGACGCAAGATCCGCTGAAGCTCTCGCCGGTCAACCGCCTGCGTCCGCCCTCGGAGCGCTGGTGGTTCGGCACCGACCAGTTCGGCCGCGACGTCTTCTCGCGCACCGTCTACGGCGCGCGCGTGTCGCTGATCGTCGGCCTCTCGGTCGCCCTGGTGTCGAGCGCGCTTGGCCTGGCGCTGGGCATTGCCTGCGGCTACTTCAAGCGCATCGACGGCATCGTCATGCGCGTCATGGACGGCCTGATGGCCATCCCCTCAATCCTGCTCGCTATCGCCCTGATCACCCTGGCGCGGCCGGGGCTCGAGATCGTCATCGTCGCCATCGTCATTCCCGAGGTGCCGCGCGTCGTGCGCGTGGTGCGCGCCGTGGTGCTCTCGGTCCGCGCCCAGCCCTACATCGAGAGCGCCATCGCCGGTGGCACAAGGAACATGAAGCTGCTGACGCGGCACGTCGTGCCTAACACCTTGGCGCCGCTGATCGTGCAATCGACGTACGTTTGCGCCTCGGCCATGCTGATCGAGGCGAGCCTCAGCTTCCTGGGCGCCGGCGTGCCGCTGGAAGTGCCGAGCTGGGGCAACATCATCTCCCAGGGCAAGACCTTCTTCCAGATCGCGCCCTGGACGATCCTGATCCCCGGCGCCTTCCTCGCCGTCACCGTCTTGGCGGTCAATCTCCTGGGCGACGGTCTACGCGACCGACTCGACCCAAGACTGGCGCGGCGGTTGTGAGCGCAATTCTAGAAGTCCGCGACCTCCATACCCAGTTCAACACGCTGGACGGCGTCGTGCGCGCCGTCGACGGCGTGTCGTTCGACGTGGCGCGCGGCGAGACGCTGGGCATCGTGGGCGAATCGGGTTGCGGCAAGTCGGTGACGGCGCTTTCCATCCTGCGCCTGATCCCAACCGAGACCCGCCGTATCGCCCGGGGCTCGATCCGCTTCGAGGGCACCGAGCTCACGGAGCTGGGCGAGGAGGAGATGAAGAGCCTGCGCGGGCACCGCATCTCCATGATCTTCCAGGAGCCGATGACCAGCCTCAATCCGGTGCTGACGGTCGGCACGCAGATCGCCGAGAACGTGGTTCGCCATCTCGGCGTGCCGTGGAAGGCGGGCCGCGAGCGGGCTCGCGAGATGCTGGACCTCGTGCGCATCGCCGACGCCAGGCGCCGGCTCGACGAATATCCGCACCAGCTCTCGGGCGGCATGCGCCAGCGCGTCATGATCGCCATGGCGCTCTCCTGCGACCCGCAGCTTCTGATCGCCGACGAGCCGACGACGGCGCTCGACGTCACCATCCAGGCGCAGATCCTCGACCTGATGCTGGAGCTCAAGGAGAAGACCGGCACCGCGATCGTGCTGATCACCCACGATCTCGGCGTCGTCGCCGAGACCACCGAGCGCGTCGTGGTGATGTATGCCGGCCGCAAGGTCGAGGAGGCGCCGGTCGAGGCGCTGTTCGAGAACCCATTGCATCCCTATACGCGCGGCCTGATGCGCGCGATCCCGCGGCTCGACATCGAGGCCGATGCCGCCGGCACGCGGCCGCGCCTGCAGGAGATTCCCGGCCTGGTGCCGATCCTCACCCAGCCGATCGTCGGCTGCGCCTTCGCTGCGCGCTGCGAGCTTGCCACCGAGCGCTGCCGCGCCACGCTGCCGCCCTTCGTCGATGCCGGCGGCGGCCATACCGTCGCCTGCTGGGAAGTGAAGCTATGAGCGCGCCGGTTCTTCAAGTCGAAGGGTTGGTAAAGCACTTCCCCATCCTGGGCGGGCTCCTGCAGCGGCGCGTCGGCGAGGTGAGGGCGGTCGATGGCGTCAGCTTCAGCATCGCCAAGGGCGAGACGCTGGGCCTGGTGGGCGAATCGGGCTGCGGAAAGTCGACCATCGGCAAGACCGTGCTGAAGCTGATCGAGCCCACCGCCGGCCGCATCCTGCTGGGCGGCGAGGACGTCACGAAGCTGAAGCCGGGCGCCATGTGGCAGCATCGCCGGCGCATCCAGACCATCTTCCAGGACCCGTACTCGTCGATGAACCCGCGGCTGCCGTCGGGCACCATCGTCGGCGAGCCGCTGGAAAATTTTGGCATCACACGCGGCAGCGAGACCCGCGAGCGCGTGGCCGCCCTGTTCAAGCGCGTCGGCCTTCGCCCCGACGCCATGCGCAAATACGCCCACGAATTCTCGGGCGGCCAGCGCCAGCGTCTGGGCATCGCCAAGGCGCTGTCGGTCAATCCCGAGCTGATCGTGGCCGACGAACCGGTGTCGGCGCTCGACGTGTCCGTGCAGGCCCAGGTCCTGAACCTGCTGATCGACCTGCAGGAGGAATACGGGCTCGCCTATCTCTTCATCAGCCACGACCTCGCCGTGATGCGCCACATCAGCCACCGCATCGCGGTGATGTATCTCGGCCGCATCGTCGAACTCACCACCAAGCGCCAGCTCTTCGCCCAGCCACTGCATCCCTACACCGAGGCGCTGCTGTCGGCCGCGACGGCGCCCGACCCGAAGCGCCGGCGGCAGAGGAAGCGCATCGTGCAGGGCGACGTGCCGAGCCCGGCCAAGCCGCCACCCGGCTGCCACTTCCACACCCGTTGCCCCTATGCTTTGCCCGAGTGCAAGGTGACGGCGCCGCCGCTCGTCGAGGTGGCGCCCGGCCATCACGTCGCCTGCCTGCGCCGCCCGGTCGGCGGCCCGCCGGCGCCGCTCAGCCCGAATCCCGTGTAACGCCGGCCGCCGTCGTCTCGTCCTTCCCGGCAGAGGAGGACGAAATCATGGGACGACGGGCACTTTTGGCGCTTTCAGGCCTGCTCCTGCTGGGCGGCTGCTCGGGCGCGGTTCACCAGTTGCCGCCGGTCAGCACCGACCAGGTCGCCGCCGCCCTGGCCGAGGTGCGGTCGGGTGGCGGCGGCGCGATGCTGCGCGCGGTCTCCGACGATGAAGTACGCACGGCGCTGCGGGAGGCGGTGCGCAGGATCGACGCGGCGGCGTCCCAGGTCTGCCGCGAAATGAATGTCGGAACGTGCCAATGGAAGTTCGCGATCTCGCGCGAGCACAGCTTGAATGCCGGCGCCCTCGACGGCGGCCTGGTCGTGCTGAACCGCGGGCTGGTGGAGAACGGGCTTGGCGAGGAGGAGCTCTGCATCGTGATCGCCCACGAAATCGCGCATCACGCGGCCAACCATGTCGTTCAGGGCCGGCGCAACGCGGCGATCGGCGCGACCGTCGGCGCGGTCCTGCTCGGGGTGGCGACCGCTGCGATAGCCTCCGGGCAGCGCGACGGCGCCTACGCGGTGCACAACGCCGTGCAGATCGGCATGCGCACCGGCGCCATGATCGGCCATCTGTCCTTCTCCAAGGAGCAGGAGCGCGAAGCCGATTACCTCGGCGCCCTCATCCTCTATCGCGCCGGCGTCGATCTCGACAAGGCGCGCGGCCTCTACCTGACCATGGCGCGCAGCACGGAGCGCAACGAGACCAATATCCTGGACAGCCATCCGATCGGCCCCGATCGCCTGGCCGCCTGGGATCGCGCGGTTGCAGAGATCCGCGCCTCGAATGGCCGCCTGCCGCCGCGCGCCCGGTAGGCTTGGCGCTAGCCCCGCGCGCCCGGCGCCGTGTCGCGCAGATAGGTGAGGGCGGCCTGCGCGCCGCCCGTCTTGTGCGGCACCTTGGCGAGGCCGAGCGCCATCTCCACGCCCGAGAGCGTGCCGAGAAGCATCAGGTCGTTGAAGTCGCCGAGATGGCCGATGCGGAACACCTTGCCCGCGACCTTGCTGAGGCCCTGGCCCAGCGACAGGTTGAAGTTCTCCAGCGCCACCTTGCGGAAGGCGTCGGCGTCGTGGCCCTCGGGCATGACGATGGCGGTGAGCGAGCCCGAGTACGCCTTGGCATCGCTGCACAGGATTTCCAGGCCCCACGCATTCACCGCCGCGCGCGTCGCCTCGGCATGCCGGGCGTGGCGCGCGAACACCGCGCTCAGCCCTTCCTCCAGCAGCATGTCGCAGGCCTCGTTCAGGCCGTAGAGCAGGTTGGTGGCGGGCGTGTAGGGGAACCAGCCGTTGGCGTTGGCCGCGAGCATCTCCTCCCAGTTCCAGAACGACTTCGGCATCTTCGAATTCTTGGATGCCGCCACCGCCTTCTCGCTCACGGCGTTGAAGGAAAGACCGGGCGGCAGCATCAGGCCCTTCTGCGAGCCCGCCACCGTGACGTCGACACCCCACGCGTCATGGCGATAATCGATCGAGCCCAGCGAGGAGATGGTGTCGACCAGTAGCAGGGCAGGGTGTCTCGCCGCATCGATGGCGCGGCGGATGGCGCCGATGTCGCTCACCACGCCGGTCGAGGTCTCGTTGTGGACGATGCACACCGCCTTGATGCTGTGCTCCTTGTCTTCCGTCAGGCGCTTCTCGATGGCCGCAGGATCGGCAGGCTTGCGCCAGTCGCCGCCCATGAACTCCGACTTGATGCCGAGCCGGTCGGCCATCTTCTTCCACAGCGAGGCAAAGTGGCCGGTCTCCCACATCAGCACGAGGTCGCCCGACGACAGCGTGTTGACCAGCGCCGCCTCCCACGCGCCGGTGCCCGACGCCGGATAGACGATGACCGGCTGCTTGGTCTGGAAGACCTGGCGCACGCTGCGCAGAACCTTCTTGGCCAGTGCATTGAACTCGGGCCCGCGGTGGTCGATGGTCGGATGGTCCATCGCCCGCAGAATCCTGTCGGGAACGTTGGTCGGCCCCGGGATCTGCAGGAAGTGCCGTCCGCTGGGATGCGAATTCAGGCGCATCTAAAACCCTCCGTTGATGGCTGGTGTATATCGCGCTACGAGCAGGCCACCAAGACAATGCCAAGACAGTAGCTGGGGAGGAGAGTTTCGTAACCATGGCGTTCAGGACCAGAACGACGCGCCGCATTGCCCTCAAAGTGGGCTTCGCCGCCGCGCTGGCGCCCTCCCTGGCGCCCGCCATCTCGCGCGCGCAGCAGGGCTGGCCGAGCGGCCCCATCACCTGGATCAACCCGTTCCCGGCCGGCGGCGGCACCGACGTCTTCGCGCGGCCGCTGGCGGCGCAGGTCGGCGAGCAGCTCGGCGTGCAGATCATCATCGACAACAAGGGCGGGGCGGGCGGCACCGTCGGCGCCTCGCAGGCCGCCAAGATGAAGCCTGACGGCCAGACCTTTCTGGTCGGCGCCGTCCACCACACCATCGCGCCCTCGATCTACAAGAGCCTCGACTACGACCTCGAGAAGAACTTCGAGCCCATCACCATGGTCGCCCTGGTGCCGCAGGTGATCTCGATCAATCCCAACCGCGTGCCGGTGAAGACGGCGGCGGAGTTCATCGAGTACGTGAAGAAGAATCCCGGCAAGCTGAACTACGCCTCGGCCGGCGCCGGCACCGCCCACCATCTCGCGGGCGAGCTCTTCAAGCTCGAGACCGGGACCGATATCGTGCACGTGCCCTACCGCGGCGCCGGTCCCGCGATGCAGGACCTGCTGGCCGGCAACGCCGACATGATGTTCGACGGCATGGGCACCTCGTCGCAGCAGATCAAGACCGGCAAGCTCCTGGGCCTGGCGGTCGCCACGCCGCAGCGCAGCCCCGAGTTCCCCGACATGCCGAGCGCGCCCGAGATCGGCGTGCCCAACTGGATCGTGTCGACGTGGTATGGTCTGTGGGCCATCAAGGGCACGCCGCAGCCGATCGTCGACCGCATGTACCAGGAGATCGTGAAGGCCCTGCAGACGCCCAGGCTGCAGGCAATCTGGAAGGAGCAGACCGCTCTGGTCGGCGGCGAGACGCCCCAGGAATTCGCCAAGCGCATTCGCGCCGAGATCGAGAAATGGCACAAGGTCGTCGAGGCGGCTGGAGTGAAACTGGATTGACGCTCGAAACCACGCTGCGTCGCACCATCAAGGGCGACGTCCTGTTCGACGCCGCCTCGCGCGGGCGCTATTCGACCGACGCCTCGATCTACCAGGTCGAGCCGGTGGGCGTGGTGTTGCCGCGCGATGAGACCGATCTTGCATTGGTCATGGACGTGGCGCGCGACGCCAAGGCCGCCATCCTGCCGCGCGGCGCCGGCACCTCGCAGTGCGGCCAGACGGTGGGCCAGGCCCTGGTCGTCGACGTCTCGAAGTACCTGCGCGAGGTCGTCGGCTTCGACAAGAACCGCGCCGAGGTCACGGTCCAGCCGGGCGTCGTGCTCGACCAGCTGAATGCCTGGTTGAAACCGCACGGCCTCTGGTATCCGGTCGACGTTTCCACGTCGGCGCAGTGCACGCTGGGCGGCATGGCCGGCAACAACTCGTGCGGCAGCCGGTCCATCCGCTACGGCAACATGGTGCACAACGTCGCCTCGATCGACGCCATCCTGGCGAATGGCGAGCGCGCCCGCTTCGGCTCGGCGCGACCCGAGGACATGCCGGCGACGGTGCGCGCCATCGCCGACAAGGTGGCGGCGCTGGCCTTCGCCGAGCGCGACGAGATCGAGCGCCTGTACCCCAAGGTGCTGCGCCGCGTCGGTGGCTACAACCTTGACATCTTCTTCCCGCAATCGGAGCGGCCCTACACCCTCGACAACTCGGTGAACCTCGCCCATCTGCTGGTGGGCAGCGAAGGCACACTCGCCGTCACCGAGCGCCTGACGCTCAAGCTTTCGCCGCTGCCCAGGCACAAGACCCTGGGCGTGGTGAACTTCCCGAGCTTCTACAAGGCGATGGAAAGCGCCCAGCACATAGTCAAGCTGAAGCCGACCGCCGTCGAGCTGGTCGACCGCACCATGATCGAGCTGGCGCGCGCCAACCCCGCCTTCCGGCCGGTGATCGAGCGCGCCCTGATCGGCGAGCCCGAGGCCATCCTGCTGGTCGAGTTCGCGGGCGAGGAGCGCGAGCCGCAGCTGCGTGACCTGCAACGTCTCGTCGAGCTGATGAGCGATCTCGGTTTGCCTAAAAGCGTCGTCGAGATGCCCGAGCCCGGGCCGCAATCCGCGCTGTGGGAAGTCCGCAAGGCCGGGCTCAACATCATGATGTCCATGAAGGGCGACGGAAAACCGGTGTCCTTCATCGAGGACTGCGCCGTGCCGCTGGAGCATCTCGCGGACTACACGCAGCGCCTGACCGACGTCTTCACCAGGCACGGCACGCGCGGCACCTGGTACGCCCACGCCTCGGTCGGCACCTTGCATGTGCGGCCGATCCTCGACATGCGCCGCGACGGCGCCGACAAGATGCGCGCGATCGCCGAGGAAGCCTCGGCCATGGTGCGCGAATACAAGGGCGCCTTCTCGGGCGAGCACGGCGACGGCCTGGTGCGCTCGGAGTGGGTCGCCTGGCAGTTCGGGCCGCGACTCACCAAGGCGATGGGCGAGGTCAAGGACCTGTTCGATCCCACCGGCATGCTCAATCCCGGCAAGATCGTGCGGCCGACGAAGATGGACGACCGCTCGCTGTTCCGCTTCAAGCCGGGCTACAGGAACATCGACTACAAGCCCGTGCTCGACTGGTCGGCGTGGAACGTCCAGGCCGATCCCATGACCGAGGCGCTGACGGCGCCCGGCAGCGGCGGCGATCCGACCGGCGGCTTCGCCAAGGCCGCCGAGATGTGCAACAACAACGGGCATTGCCGCAAGTTCGACGCCGGCACCATGTGCCCGTCGTTCCGGGTCACCCGCGACGAGAAG
>JADHLS010000191.1 GCA_016780605.1 Reyranella sp. | reverse complement strand
CCCCGCGCACGCGCAGCGAGGTCGTCTGCATCGATCCGCTGGAGCTCACGGCCGCCCTGGTCGCCGATCGCCGCACCTGACGACCGGCCGCCGACGAGGCGGGCCAAAGGCGCGGCGCCCGACAAGCTGCGCCAGCGCGCAGAGGAGGCCGCCATGGACTTTGATCGCGAATCTCCGAACCCGGAACAGCCGCGCCCCGAACTGTCGCCGGGCCATCCGGAGTTCGATGCCTTCCTGTCGGCACCGCTCGGCGAAGGCGCCGACGCGGTCGGGCTCACCGTGATGTCGGCGCTGGCCAGGGTCGGCCTCGATCCCTGGACCGAAGCCGCCCGCCTAGCAGACCTGCCGCGCGAGACGGCGGCCGAGGCGCTGGCCCTCTCGCTGGGGCAGCTGCCGCCCGGGAGCTGGGCGCTGGCCGGCGACCTTCGGGCCCTGACCGAGGTCGCCCGCCGCCTGGCCGACAGCCTGCCGCGCAGCCACCGTCCGGTCGATGCGCCCGGCCATCCGCCCGCTGTCGTAACGTCGCGACTGGCGAAGGTGGCGGCGGCGAGCAAGGCCGGGCGGCCGCTCGCCTGGGCACTCTACGCGGCGATCGCCGTCGCCTTCTACCTGCTGCTCTCCCAGCTGCAGCCCGACCACCAGCTCGAGCCGGCCTCGCGCGCGCCGACGGCGCAGCAATGACGCGAGACCGGACGATACCAACCCCACGAACCAACGGAGAATGACCATGGCTGCCAAAGACGTACGTTTCGGCAGCGACGCCCGAGCCCGCATGATCCGCGGCGTCGACATCCTGGCCGATTCGGTGAAGGTGACGCTGGGGCCGAAAGGCCGCAACGTCGTGCTCGACAAGTCCTACGGCGCGCCGCGCATCACCAAGGACGGCGTCACCGTCGCCAAGGAAATCGAGCTTTCCGACAAGTTCGAGAACATGGGCGCCCAGCTGGTGCGCGAGGTGGCGACCCGCACGTCGGACAGCGCCGGCGACGGCACCACGACGGCGACGGTGCTGGCCCAGGCGATCGTCCGCGAGGGCGCGAAGTCGGTCGCGGCCGGCATGAACCCGATGGACCTCAAGCGCGGCATCGACCTCGCCTGCGAGCGGGTCATGGAGGAGCTCAGGGAGCGCTCGAAGAAGGTGTCCACCGGCGCCGAGATCGCCCAGGTCGGCACGGTGTCGGCCAACGGCGACAAGTCGATCGGCGACATGATCGCCAAGGCGATGGACAAGGTCGGCAAGGACGGCGTGATCACCGTCGAGGAAGCCAAAATCATGGAGACCGAGCTCGAGGTCGTCGAGGGCATGCAGTTCGATCGCGGCTATCTCTCGCCGTACTTCGTCACCAACGCCGAGAAGATGATCTGCGAGCTCGAGCAGCCGTACATCCTGGTCCACGAGAAGAAGGTCGGCAGCCTGCAGACCCTGCTGCCGCTGCTCGAGGCAGTCGCCCAGTCGGGTCGGCCGCTGCTGATCATCGCCGAGGAGGTCGAAGGCGAGGCGCTCGCCACCCTGGTGGTCAACAAGCTGCGCGGCGGCCTCAAGGTGGCGGCGGTCAAGGCGCCGGGCTTCGGCGACCGCCGCAAGGCCATGCTGGAGGACATCGCGATCCTGACCGCGGGCCATGAGATCAGCGAGGATCTCGGCATCAAGCTCGAGAACGTCACGCTCGACATGCTGGGCACGGCCAAGCGCATCGTCATCGACAAGGACAACACCACCATCATCGACGGCGCCGGCAAGAAGAAGGACATCGAGGGCCGGGTGGCTCAGATCAAGGCGCAGATCGAGGAGACGACGTCCGACTACGACCGCGAGAAACTGCAGGAGCGGCTCGCCAAGCTCGCCGGCGGCGTGGCCATCATCCAGGTCGGCGGCGCCACCGAGATCGAGGTCAAGGAGAAGAAGGACCGCGTCGAGGACGCCTTGCACGCGACCCGGGCGGCGGTCGAGGAAGGCGTCGTGGCGGGCGGCGGTGCGGCGCTGCTCTATGCCAGCCGCGTGCTCGAGGGCAAGCGCGGCGGCAACCATGACCAGCAGGTCGGCATTGAGATCGTGCGCCGCGCCCTGCAGGCGCCGGTCCGCCAGATCGCCGAGAATGCCGGCTTCGACGGCGCCGTGGTGGCCGGCCGCCTGCTCGAGCAGAAGGACGTCAACCTGGGCTTCGACGCGCAGAAGGGCGACTACACCAACATGATCAAGGCGGGCATCATCGATCCGACCAAGGTGGTGCGCGCGGCGCTGCAGGGCGCGGTGTCCGTGGCGGGGCTCTTGATCACGACCGAGGCGATGGTGGTCGACTCACCGGACAAGGCGACGGCTCCGGCGGGGGTACCGGGTGGCGGCATGGGCTTCTAGGCCGCTGCCGAAGGCCGGGCGTTACTCAACCCGAGCCGCGGTGTGAGTTCCTGAACTTGCCGCGTGCCGCCAGCAAGCCCTCGTGCGCGACGCATGATCCGCGGCGGCGACATCCTCGCCAATTCGGTGAAGGTGACGCTGGGCAGAGGGCCGCAACGTCGTGCTCGGCGCGCCGCGCATCGCCAACGACAGTGCTGGCTGTTCAACCCAGCGCGTGTTCGCGGACGTCGACGTCAAGCATTGCAACAAGCTCGTTCAGGGCACTTGGGATATGTCTAGGCTGTCCTTCTCGCAGGCCAGCCACTCCTGCAGAGCGAGGAGCTGTTCGACCTGAAGCCGTCTCGGCACGTCGACCTCGATGCGATCGATGCCGAAGCGCACGACCGCGCCCGGAAACCCATACCGGGCGGCAAGCGCGTCCAGTCTGGTCTGTACGAAACGACGGTCTTCGTCGGACCATAGATGGCCTGCGGGAATAAACGCCCACTTGAATGTGCGCGCCACGACAGTACCGGTTGGCGTTTCGGTGACCTCGATCTCAGGACGGATGAAGGAGTTCGGGCTGACAGACTGCAACAGCTGCACGGCCGTTTTCAGCGCCTCCATCAATTCGGCGCGACTCATCTCGTCTATGGGCCTGCCCTTCCAGGCCACATCCCTGCTCATCAGACCACCTTCTTTCGCGTCGCAGCGCACCGAGGCGCCTTTACCGGGCTGACGGTCCAGGCATCACGCCACGACTTGCAACTCTCGACCGTCGCCTCCGGCGCGGCGAAGTCGCGCGGCATCGCGGCGCACGCCCCCGAGCCTGCGATAGACCGAAACGTAATCTGCCGCCATGCGCTCGACGGTGAAGCGCCGTTCGAAGACCGATCGCACTCTGGCGCGGTCGACCATCGCGATCCGTTGGACCGCCTTCACCGCCTCCGTCTCGTCGTCGACGATGAAGCCCGTGACGCCGTCGTCGACGACTTCGGGTACCGAGCCGCAGTTCCAGGCGATGACCGGCGTGCCGCAGGCCATGGCTTCAATCATCACCAGGCCGAACGGCTCGGGCCAGTCGATCGGGAAGAGCAGCGCCCGGGCATTGCCGAGGAAGGACGCCTTTTCGGCATCGTTGATCTCGCCGATGAACTGGACGTTGTCGTGCCGAGCGATCAACGGCGCGATGGCCATGTCCCAATAGGTGCGATCGACCTTGTCCACCTTGGCGGCGATCTTGAGAGGCAGGCCGGCGCGGGCCGCGATGTCGATGGCGCGGTCGGGCCGCTTCTCCGGCGAGATGCGGCCCAGAAAGGCAAGATAGTCACCCTTGGGCCGCGGCGAAAACGGCAGCAGGTCGCGCGGCAGACCGTGCGGGATCGTCACTGCCCAGTTCACCGCAGGCATCGGACGGCGCTGGCGGTCGGAGATAGAGACCAGCGGGATTTCCGGGAACGCTGCATAGAAGGGCTTGAGGTCGGGCAGATCGAGCCGGCCATGCAGCGTCGTCAAGGTGCGGTCGGCAAAATCCCGGACCAGCGGGCAATGCAATAGGTCGACATGGAAATGGATGACGTCGAAATCGTCGGCTCGACGGCGCACCTCGTCCACCATCACGAGATGGTAGGGCATGTGGTCCTTGACAGCCGGGTTGAGACGCAGCGCCATGTCCGAGCAGCGGACGAGCTTCGCGGCCGTCCTTGAATCGCCGCTTGCAAAAAGGGTCACGTCATGCCCCTGACGCATGAGCTCTTCGGTCAAATACGAAACGATCCGCTCGGTGCCGCCGTAGAGTCGCGGCGGGCAGCGTTCGGCGAGCGGGGCGACTTGGGCAATCTTCATAGAAAACTCCTTCGAACTGGGCGAAGCATCGACAAGAGCGGCCGCGCCGACAGGCCGCGGCCGCTCCAACATCGAAGCGCTAGATCGGCGGATAGACCCTCTCCCATGGGACGACCGATCCGGCGGTCGGCCAACGGTCGTTGTTGACGACCTTGCGCACCTGGGCCATCGCCTTCTCGATTGCCGCGAGCAGGGCGTCACGGGTGAAGGGTTTCTCGACAACCGGTCGGTACCGGTGCCGCGACGGTACCGGGCCGAGCACGCCGGTTGTGAGATAGACAAAAGGCACTTCGGCAAAGGCCAGCAGGTCGGCGATGGGCAGTGGCGCGCGCCGATCGACGTCGAGATCGAGAATGGCGCAGTCGATGTCGCCGCGCTGGATCATGCGCTGGATCTCGGTCACGTTGGTTGCCGGACCGATGACGCGCCAGCCCGCATCGTCCAGCATGCGCTGCAGGTCGAGCGCCATGATGGCATCTTCGACCACCACCAGCACCTTGCCCTGCGGCAGGTCGAGTGGCGCGAGCGACGGAGGCGCCAACCGCGTGCCCTGATTCACGGGCTGCAGGGTGAAGCGTTCAGAGTTTCTTGAGAGCCGCCGGTTCCACGTATTGCCAAGCGTAGAAGCGGCTGACGTTGCCGTCATACCTTACCTCCTGTTGGAAATGCGTCGTGAAGACCGGGGCGCCGATGGCGCCCGGTCTCCCGCCGGACTGTTACTGCTGGGTGATCGTCCGCGGCGCGGTCTGACCCTCGATAGGGACGGCCCTGGGCTTCTTTTCCTCGGGCAGCTCGCGCTGCAAATCGATGTTGAGCAGGCCGTTCTGCAGCTTCGCCCCCGTCACCCTGACGTGGTCGGCGAGCTGGAACCGGCGCTCGAAGTCACGGGCCCCGATACCGCGATAGAGGTATTCGATGCCCTCGTGGCGGTCGGGATGGCCCTTGCCGGTGACGAGGAGCTCGTCCTCCTTCTGGGTGACGTTGAGCTCGGCCTCGGTAAAGCCTGCCACTGCCATGACGATGCGCCAGCGGTCGTCGGCGGTCTTCTCGATGTTGTAAGGCGGGTAGCCGCCGGCGGTGGGCTGGCCGGCCACCGAATCGAGCATGTCGAAGATCCGGTCGAAGCCGACCGTGGCCCGGTACAAAGGAGCAAAATCGAAGTCGGAACGCATTTTCATCCTCCTCATGAGCGATGGGTTTGCGACCGGCCCCCCGCAGGGCGGCCGGCCGTGCGAGGCAGACCCTCTCGGGTCCGCCGGATGTCGATCTAGGAAAAGCCGGTGCGGCGTCAAGGTCTCGCCATATACAAAATCCTGCACGCGAGAAAAAAATGAACGGCCGACCTGAAGGAGGCGGCCCTGGGTGCGCGGGTGGCGTGGGATGACTTAGACAAGGCGATGGAAGTGCCAGTCCGCAGCGCAACCGATATGTCTCTCAGCAACGGCGCATCTGTGGATGCCCACTCCGGAGGAAAGCGGCGCAGGCAGATTGAGGCGTGAACTTTATTTACAGCCGCCGCAGCAGCGCACGGCTCCTTCCTCTTATTGTGGCGGCGTGCATGGCTAGCCCCCTGGTGGGTGAGACGAGGGCCGGCACAAGCTGCCTTACCAGGTTCCGGTGTCGCTGGAGCGACCGCACGCAACGCCATCGGCCATAGCGCGTTGTCGGGCCATGGCGGGCCACCTCAGCAATCTGGAGCTCGAGATACTGCGCAAGCTGGTGAACGGCGAGAGCGTGACGGTCTCATCGTCATTCCGGCTTCGACTTGAGATGGCAGGCGTGATCCGCGATGAGGCTCGGGGTATCGTGGTGACGACCAAGGGGCTGCAATTGGCAAAGCAAAAGCCCGCAGCCTTGACCGACCCTGCATCATCGCCCGGCACCTATGTCCTCGACAAACGAGGCCGACGCCTGCCCCATCAACGCAAGTCGATTTTCTGACGACCGCCTTGGGATGCGCACGATCCTTGGTCGGCCAAGATAGCTATAGGGTAGATGACGAGCCGGCTGCGGCCGCCAGGTCGGTCAATGCGAGCGATGATTTCGTCGTCAGCTATTTGAATGGATCGCACTTGCGAAGCGGCAACGCGTTCTGCTTCGCAGATCCATGCCAAAGCGTTCGCGAGCTGTCCGTCGTTGTCCATATGCCGCTCCTCACGCAGCGGACGGCCGCGTGCCGTTGGCAAGAAGGAAATCGTAGCCCTGCCGTCCCACCGTCGTCAGGTGCCACCGCCAGCCATTCCATTCGGTCAGATCGAGCTGGAGTAGGCGGCGGATGAGGTCTGGATCGAGCGAGCCTCGGTCGCCGACTTCGATCTTGCGCAATGCCGTCTCTTGCTGCGGGCTGATTGCGAGCATTCCCTTCATGGTGCTCTCCGCTACTCGGCCGAAAGCTAGCCAACTCAACCGAGCGCGGACAAGACGTCATTTGATCAGCTACCATTTATTCGCCATGTAACTGAAAATTGTCCGCAGCCATCGGTGAGCTTCACCCCTACCTCGGTGCATCCTGCAGGTGGCGGCATGATGCACCGCGCGACTGCCGGTTTGTCGCCGCTCCAGGAAGCCCTCGATCCACCCATCCTGATCCTGCTCGCCTGCCTGATCTTGATCAGTGACGCGATCAACAGCACGGGCGCTGCCGCCATCGTCGCCGGAGGCTTGGCGGTCGTCGCCGGAGCCATCCCGGAGATGGCCGCGGTCACCCTCGTCGCCTCGATGGCAGTCACACCCTTCCTGAACAATGCGGCGACAGTACTGATCAAGGCGCCCATCGCGGCGGGAATGGCGAAGACCTTGGGCTTCAACCCGGATCCATTCCTGATGGCAGTGGCCATCGGCGCGGCATGCGATTTCCTGACGCCAATCGGGCACCAGTGCAACACGCTGGTGATGGGGCCGGGAGGCTACCGCTTTGGCGACTACTGGAAGCTCGGACTGCCACTTTCGGCAATTGTCGTGGTCGTGGCGTCGCTTCTCATCCCCATCTTTTGGCCGCTGAGATGATCTGCTGCCGACTGGACCTATGGGCTGGCTTTGCCCCAGGTGTTCGGCTTCGCCACGGCTTCCGGAGGCGATATGGGCGCGGAAGGCGCAGGATGCGACGGCGTTGCTCTGGCAAGACCTGTCACGCGACCTGCCGCCGCATCATCGAGGAGGAGGCAATGCCGACTTAGCCAGCGCCAGCCCTCCCTTGGGTCTGCCGCAAGGGCATCGGTCGCTCGACCGGCGTCGGCAGAACAAGCCATCACGCGACTGACCGAAGACGACACCGTTGTCCTCGTATTCAACGACATCCAGATGCCGGGAACCATGGACGGCGTCGACCTGGCGCGGTGGTTGGCGCGGGAGCGGCCATGGCTGAAGGTGCTGCTGACGTCGGGAAGGCCGGCTCCGGCCGATGCGAGGGCCTGGCCGTTCGTCGCCAAACCCTACCGCCTGGACAGTGTCTAACAGCAACTCCGACAAATGATGGCTTCGTGACGCCGACCGGCGGTAGCCCTCATTTCTTGCGCGTCTTGCGCGGAGTGGCGGTCTGACGCTTTTTCTTCGCAGCCGTCCCCGGCTGCGGCGGTTTCGCGAGCATCCGGCGTACCGTCGCCTCGAACAGAACGTTGGGCTGGGGCCGAAGCTTGGTCTTGGGGGCGCGCTTGGGCATGGTTGCGCCAGTCGTAGTGGCTGACGACGGCGTTGCAAGCGCTAACTGGCGGCATCGCAAAAAAAGGCCGGATGCGGCCCAGCGGGATCGTGCGTCAGGCCGCGGTCGCATGATGGGCCGCCAACCGGCATATCGCCGCGATATTGCCCACCCACAGATCGCGCGGACCGACGTCGGCGACCAGCACCGGCGGGGTCGGGGCGACGTCGTAGTCGAGCACGGCATGGCGCGCGAGAAGCGCCTGATCGGCCGGCAGCTTGCGCCGGGTGTAGCGCCGCACGGCCTCCGAAGGATGCGAGGCGTAGCAGATCAACGGCAACACGCGATGCGCGCGGTTGGCCTCCCCGCCCGGGGGATCGCCGGGACGCAAGACGGCCGCGTCGAAGCCCTGGCGGCCGAGCGCGAATGCGATCACCGCGGCGGCGGAGACATCGATGCCGCCGCGCCCGCCGCTGCAGCGGAAGAAGGGGCGGCCCTGGCGGGGCGCGGGGGCGCCCGATCGAACCGCCACGCCGGCCGCCTCCTTTGCTTCGTCCGGCGCCGCCGCGATGACCTCGAGGACGTCGTCGGTCCCCTCAACGATGGCGGCGAGCTCGCCGGCGCTCAGCCGGTCGAGGGCATTGTCGGCCTCGGCCAGGACGACCATGCGCCCCATCGCATCGTCGAGCCCAGCCTCCGGACCCAT
>JADHLS010000190.1 GCA_016780605.1 Reyranella sp. | reverse complement strand
GGTTGAAACTTAGCATGGGTATGCAAGTAATGCGCGGTTCCAGCATGCTGGGTCAGTCGGCTGGCTCGTCTCGTCGTGGCCATTCCGGCCAGGACGCTTTGATTTCGGGCAGCTGGTCGCACTGCCAGATGGTTAGTTGCTATCCGGCCAATCGTTCCGCCGTGGCTCGATCTTGATATCCTCGTCGTCGCGTTCCCGCTGCCGGATTGCGAATCGCGCCACCCTTCCACGGAAGGCATTTGAAAAGAGCGTCGATGCTCCCTTTTCTGTCCGCCAGAAGACCCCGATGTTTCTTGAGAAAGGCATCGCCGATCCGGGCGGGTGAGCGCCAGGAATAGTTGATTTCACTGAACAAATTACGAAAGGTGTGCTGTAGCTCTTTGCTCTCGTCCGTCTCCACGTAGGTGCCATCGAGGCGGTCGAGCATCTCCCGGGCCAAATCGAGGATCTCGTCAGGTGTGTTCTCCTGAAACCGGACACCGGATGCCTCGAACAGGCTGCTCCAACGAAAGTCAGCAATCGGCTGGCCGATCAGGCTGGCGAAGGGTATCGCTCGCCCGTCCTCCGAGAGGTAAAGCTTGGGGATGGAGATGTCTTTGCGGAAATGGCCGTAACTGCAACCAAGCGGAGCCATGTTGGAAAGCGCGGACGGCACGCCGAAAGCCGATGAGACGAGAAACAAGCCAGAGCTCGTCCCCAGGAAAAACCGGCAACGAGCACACAAAAAGACGTCCATGAGGTCCGACTTGAAGGGCGAGTTCGGATAGTCAATCAGACCTGGCATAGGTGGCAAAGGCGTCATTGTTGCGTCGCCCATTCGAATGCACCAACCCCCTCGGCGCACGATCTCCTCCATGGCGGGGAGGTAATTGTTGATATCGGCGTCCCTGTAGGCATGGTGGCCTTGGTCCGAGGGGGAGTAGCCGCCTTCGCGGACGTGGACGCAAACAAACCACGCTGCTGCTGGGACACCCATCTCGCGCAGGCGTGCCTCGCCCTCAGCCGCATGGTCTGCCGTCAGTGAAAACAGGGGAGGGCGATCCCGCCATTCGGTTTCAATTGCGAAGCAGGGGGAGGCGCCTTCGAGTGTATAGGCGAAATCGTGTTCAAGGTCGTCCACCAATGACCGATCTTGCAACAGCCAGGAGAGTCGCTTTGCCCATTTGCCTTCAATTACAAGCAGGTAGCGACGCCAGTAGTCGAGAATGACTCGATTGCATGGTTCTGCGTCAACGATATAGATGGGCCTGCGAGTCCGTCCCGCCAGCAGGCGCTCTTTCAGATAAGCATCGAAGTCCTTGACGAGGTGCCCAATTCGGTTTGGAAGGCCTGGCCGAACAATACGCAAGTCGAGGGCCTTAAAAAGCATTCGGATCAGGTGGCGCCAGGTGGAGCGCAACGGGACCGAATGAACCGGCGTCTGGCCACGGCCGCCATCCTCTAAGCCTGGCGCCGGGTCCCGTCCCTCGCTGACACCGTATATGAGGTAATGCAGAAGCGGATTCATGCCTAGGCTTGCCACATCAGCATAAGCACGCAGGTACGCAGCGCTGCGAAAGACGGGATTGGGGTCGAATTCGTCGTAAGCCCCGCGCTGCACGTAATGGGCAAGGGCGTCCGCGCGTGGCACCGAATATTTGGCCGAATAGTAGTCGCTGTCGAACAATCCGCTTTCGCTCAAAATCCTCACGGCGTCGCCCATACTCAGAAGGTCGGCCTTCGGCCGTGAGAAGGAACGGCCTTCCTCAGCGCCATGGCGAAGAAAATGGGCCAACGGATTCATACCGCTTGCCGCGACATCAGGGTATTTGTCGAGGTAGAGCTGGCCGCAGAAAAGCCGGTTGGGTTCACAACCTGCCTGTGCCCCAGTCCGATGGTAGTGCGTCACGAGATCTCTCAGATCGCCCGATGTGTCGCGGACTTGAGAGCGGTAGTATGCTTCGTCAAAGAGGCCACTTTTGACAATCAGGTCGATGTCGCCAGCTTCTTCTCCGCCTGTTCCTGGGAAGCACGGCCGGAGCGCCAAGGCAGCGTTTCGAAAGGCCGCCTCCTCGAGCGTCGCCTCGGCTTGTGCCCTCTCATATCGCGTCCGCGCCTTCAGCGCCGCCTTCTGTAGTGACGCCTTCGAGTCGATGTCGACCTCTCGCTCACCTGTTTCCAGCGTTGGATCGAGCGTCCCAGATCAGCCCTATCCACGCCAGAGCTCTGATCCTGCTCGCTGAATAGTATAGCCAATAAACGTACGCAGCGAACAGACACCGCGTCAATTGCTCGATGCACGAGGCGGCAATCAGGTCGCCGGATTGGCGCTCCGTTTGCTTCCGCCCGCAATGACGGCACCGACCTCGAACGGTGGAGCGGCTTTTGCTGTTGCTACCTGCCCTGGAATTTTGCTAGGTCAACGCTAATGGGCAGTGGCTAATTCGGGGGCTATCGGAGGCGCTGATTCCGGCCAGTGGGGGGCACATTGGGACGGCATGTCGACAACTTCTTTGCCAAGGTGCAAGAAGCAAGTGCGAAGATTGACAAGGTCGTGATCGATGGTCTGGCCAAGGATTTGGCAGATCTTCGATCAAGAGGTGGCAGGTTGTTCATCCTCGGCGTTGGGGGCAGCGCGGGCAATTGTGGCCATGCGGTCAACGACTTCCGGAAGCTCTGTAACATCGAAGCATATGCACCGACGGACAACGTTTCGGAGCTAACAGCCCGAGCGAATGACGAAGGTTGGAACACGATCTTCTCGGCTTGGCTGAAGGTCAGCCGTCTAGCTGCTGACGATGCTTTGCTAGTCTTCTCTGTCGGCGGAGGTAATGAGCTCCGACAAGTAAGTGTAAATCTGATCGAGGCGATCAAGGTTGCGAAGGAGCAATCTGCCCGCGTCTTTGCGGTCGTGGGAAGATCCGACGGTTATGCCGCGCAGCATGGTGACCGAGTCGTCGTGATCCCGATGACTGACGAAACGCTGACGACGCCGATTTCGGAGGCGTTCCAGGCAGTCGTGTGGCACTGCCTCGTGTCTCATCCGGACCTTCAAGTAAAGGCCACGAAATGGTGATGGCGGCGGATCCGGCCGGTCGAGGCAACAAGGCCGTGTTTCTTGATCGGGACGGCGTTCTCGTGATTCCGGAATTCCGTGACGGTCGCAGTTACGCTCCACGGTCGCTCGAGGGCTACGAGCTCTACCGCGAAGCCGGCGCATGCCTCGCTCAGCTGAAGGCGGCAGGATTTTTGCTTGTCGTGGTGACAAATCAACCCGACGTCGGAGCGGGCCTGGTCGATCGGCGGGACCTGGAGAAGATGCACGAAATTTTGCGGGAGGCGCTGCCCGTGGATACCATCGAGGTGTGCACACATACCGCCGAGCAGCGATGCTTCTGCCGCAAACCCAATCCGGGGATGTTGCTTCAGGCGGCCGAACGGCTTGGCATTGATCTCGCCCGCAGCTTCATGGTGGGGGATCGCGCGAGCGACGCAGCGGCCGGAGCTGCCGCCGGATGCCAGACGGCCTTCCTCGACCTTGCTTACGCGGCCGAGACTCCACCCGAACATGTGGACTTCCGGGCAACTTCGCTTTCCATCATCACCGACTGGATCCTGGCCCGGGATAGCACATTTGGAGCACCGCAATGAGTGTCACCCGGCAATTCAAGGTCAAGCTGTTCGCCGACGGGGCAAACCTGTCGGAGATGCTTGCCCTCTACAAGAACCCCTTGATCTCTGGCTTCACCACCAATCCGACCCTCATGCGCAAGGCTGGCATTTCGGACTATGCCGGCTTTGCGCGCCAGGTTGTGGAAGCCATCCCTGATCGGCCGGTGTCATTTGAGGTATTTGCCGACGACATCGACGGCATGCTGGCGCAGGGACGTGCTATCGCGCGCTGGGGCAAGCAAGTGAACGTCAAGATCCCTGTCACGAACACCAAGGGAGAATACACGGGGCCGGTTCTCGAGGCCCTGGCGCACAATGGCGTGGCCCTCAATGTCACCGCCATCATGACTGTGGAGCAGGTCAAGAAAGTGGCGCACAGTCTTGCGGGAGGTACACCGAGCATCGTCTCGGTCTTCGCCGGCCGCATCGCCGATACCGGCGTTGATCCCGTGCCTCACATGATTGAGTGCCGGAAAGTGCTGCGGGACGTCGTTCCCAACGCCGAGCTGCTGTGGGCGAGCCCGCGCGAGCTCCTGAATGTCTATCATGCCGACGAGGCTGGCTGCGATATAATCACTGCGACGCCGGATATCCTTGCCAAGCTCTCGCTCGGGGGCAAGGACCTGGTCGGCTACTCGCTCGAGACGGTGCAGATGTTCCATCGAGATGCAACGGCAGCGGGCTTCCGCATCGAGATTTGACACAGCGGCGAGTTGTACTGAGAGCCGCGACACAGACAGCAGGAAGGTAGAAATGACGAAGCTTTTCGACAAAGTGTTCGTAACGGGCGGAGCCGGTTACTGTGGTAGCCGTCTTGTGCCGCAGATGCTCGATGCCGGCTACAAGGTGACGGTCTACGACATCATGTATTTCGGCAGCGACTTCCTGCCGAAGAACAATCCGAACCTCAAGATCGTGAAGGGCGACATCCGGGACACCGCTCTCCTCAAGGAGGCGATGAAGGGACACGAAGCCGTCGTCAGTCTTGCCTGCATCTCCAACGACGCCAGTTTCGAGCTCGATGAGGCCCTTTCCACTTCCGTCAATCTCGATGCGTTCGAGCCCATGGTAAAGGCGGCGAAAGAGGTGGGCATCAAGCGGTTCATCTACGCCTCGTCCTCGTCCGTCTACGGAGTGTCGGACAAGCCGGACGTGACTGAGGACCATCCGCTGGTGCCGCTGACGCTCTACAACAAATACAAGGGCATGTGCGAGCCGCTGCTCAACAAGCACATCGACAGCACCTTCACCGGCGTCACCTTCCGGCCGGCAACAGTTTGTGGCTATGCGCCGCGCCAGCGCCTTGACCTGTCGGTCAACATCCTGACCAACCATGCCATCAACAAGGGAAAAATCACGGTCTTCGGCGGCTCGCAGCTCAGGCCTAATCTGCATGTCCAGGACTACTGTGATGCCGTTCAGATGTTTCTGCGCGCACCAACGGAGAAGATCCAGGGCGAGATCTTCAACGTCGGCTACCAGAACCTGTCGATCATGGATATCGCGCTGCTCGTGCGCCGCGTCGTCTCTCAGGAAATGCCGGGCCGCGGAGAGCTCGAGATCGTCACGACACCGACCGACGACATCCGCTCCTACCACATCAATTCTGACAAGGTATCCCGCGTCCTTGGCTTCAAGCCGAAGTATACGATCGAGGACGCTATCCGTGAGCTGTGCCGGGCATTCGCGCGGGGTGGCTTGCCCAATAGCTTCGACGACGACGCCTATTTCAACGTCAAGCGGCTGCAGCGGCTGAAGGCGGCATGATCAACAAGCCCGTCGCGATCGTAACCGGTGGCGCCGGCTTCATTGGCAGCCACATGGTAGACCTATTGGTCGGGCGCGGCTTTTCTGTCCGCGTGATCGACAATTTTCAAGGCGGCCACGAATCCAATCTCGCACATCTTGTCAGCCAGGATGTCGAAGTGAAACGGACTGACATCCGCAACCTCGAACCCGGCGATCCTCTCTTTGCCGGCGCGCGCTTCGTCTTCCATTTCGCCGGGATCGGCGACATCGTGCCGTCGATCGAGCGTCCGATCGAGTACATGGACGTCAACGTCCAAGGGACGGTTCGCGTGCTCGAATGTGCGCGTGCTGCCGGCGTCGAGAAGGTCGTCTATGCCGCCTCCTCATCGTGCTACGGGCTGGCGGACACACCGACGCGTGAGGATCATCCGATCCGCCCGCAGTACCCTTATGCTTTGTCCAAATACCAGGGCGAGCAGGCGACTTTTCATTGGCATCGCGTGTACGGGTTGCCGGTTAATTCCGTCTGTATCTTCAATGCGTACGGGACACGGGTGAGGACCACTGGCGCCTACGGGGCCGTTTTTGGCGTGTTCCTGCGCCAGAAGCTGGCCGGCAAACCTTTCACGGTAGTCGGCGACGGGACGCAGCTCAGGGATTTCATCTATGTGACCGATGTGGCGACCGCCTTCCTGGCGGCGGCCGAGACACGCGAGACGGGCGAACGGTACAATGTCGGAGCCGGCAATCCCCAATCCATCAACCGCCTGGTCGAGCTGATTGGCGGGCCGGTTGAATACATCCCGAAGCGCCCCGGCGAGCCCGATTGCACCTTTGCGGACATCGCCAAGGCGACAGGGCGCCTCGGCTGGCGCCCGACGGTGCCGTTCGAACGCGGCGTCAAGTTGATGATGGATGAGATCGAGCATTGGTCCAACGCTCCGCTGTGGGACGCTGATTCCATCGCCAACGCAACCCGAACCTGGTTCACGTATCTCGCGCCGAAAGGAGCAGTCGGCGGATGACAACGGAAACGCTGCATGCGCGCTACGCCCACAAGATCAAGACCGCCGAGGAACTGCGAGCGATCCTCGGCCCGTTCCCGCGCGAGCGTCGCGCCATAATGTGTCATGGAGTCTTCGACGTGGTGCATCCTGGCCACGTGCGGCACCTGATCTATGCCAAGGGCAGGGCGGACATACTGATCGCGAGCATCACCGCCGATCGCCACATCTCGAAGGGACAATATAGACCACATGTGCCGCAAGAGCTTCGCGCCCTCAATCTCGCGGCGTTCGAGATGATCGATTATGTTGTCATAGACCCAAGCGCGACGCCGATTGCCAATATCAAGATTATTCAGCCGGACTTCCTGGCCAAAGGTTACGAATACAACGCCAATGGCATGCCACCGCGCACGGCCGAGGAAGTGGCAGCTCTCAGGAGCTATGGCGGTGAGATCGTCTTCACGCCGGGCGATGTCGTCTACTCGTCGTCCGTGATCATCAATGCGAACCCGCCCGACCTGAAGCTGGACAAGCTGCAGGTCCTGATGGACGTGCGTGGCCTCACCTTTGATCATTTGCTGCGAACGGTCGACAACCTTGCCGGGCACAATCTGCACGTTGTTGGCGACACGATCGTCGACAGCTTCACCCATTGCATGATGATCGGCGGCCAGACCAAAACACCAACCATGTCGGTTCTGTTCGAAAAGCGGACTGACTTTGTCGGCGGCGCCGCCATTGTGGCGAAGCACGCGCGCGCGGCTGGGGCGAATGTCACCTTCTCCACCGTTCTCGGCGAGGACGAACACAAGCAGTTCGTCTTGGACGATCTCGATCGCGCCGGCATAAGCGTAAATGCCTTCTTCGACAATCGCCCGACCGTGAACAAGAATGCGGTGGTCGTCAGTGGATATCGCCTACTGAAGATCGACACGCTTGATAATAGTTCGATCTCCGACGACATCCTGGGGCGGTTCACTCGGTGCATCTCGTCGACGCCTGCAGAGGCGGTGGTGTTCGCCGACTTCCGGCACGGCCTTTTCAATCGCCGCACGATTCCGACTTTGATTCGATCCATTCCCCCGGGTGCGTATAAGGTCGCTGACAGCCAGGTCGCGAGCCGTTGGGGCAATATCACGGAATTCGAAGGTTTCGACCTGATCACGCCGAACGAGCGCGAAGCGCGGTTTGCGCTGGGCGACCAGGACTCCGGCATCCGACCGCTGGCCTCCCAGCTCTACGACAAGGCCAAGTGCGCGCTCCTCATCCTCAAGCTCGGGGAGCGTGGCGTGCTTGCCTGTCTCGACTCCGATCATGAGTCTCTTGACAGTTTCTGCGTGATCGACAGTTTCGCTGAGAACGTTGTTGATCCGGTAGGGGCGGGCGATGCGCTGCTTGCCTACTCGACGTTGGCGATGCTCGCTTCGCGTGACGAGGTACAGGCAACGATTCTCGGTACCATTGCGGCCGGCTGTGAATGCGAGTTCGACGGCAACATCCCGATCACGCCCGACCATGTTCGAGAGCGTCTGCTGAAGATCCGTGACCGGATGAGGTATTCAGAAGCCTCATGAGGGTCATTGTCGTCGGCTTGGGTGTGCAAGGGCACAAACGACGGCGATTCGCTGGCGCCGATTATGTCGCTGCCGTTGATCCGGTGAATCCGGAGGCCGATTTCAAGACTGTGCGCGCCGTGCCGGTGGACAGTTACGATGCAGCGCTGTGCTGTGTGCCGGACGAGCCGAAATTCGAGCTGCTGTCCTACCTTCTCGGTCATGGCAAGCACGTGCTCGTCGAGAAGCCGCTATGGGCAGATGATGTGGCGCGATTGCGTGAGATTGAGTCGGTGGCTCGTAGCCATGATCTCGTCTGCTACACCGCGTACAATCATCGCTTCGAGCCGCATTTCGTCCGGATGCGCAACTTGATCACGTCCGGCGAGCTTGGCGCGATCTACTCCGTACGCCTGTTCTATGGTAACGGCACGGCTCGCCTGGTCCGCGACTCGGCCTGGCGAGACGAGGGGGCCGGAGTGTTGCCAGACCTCGGCTCGCATCTCCTCGATACATGCCGCTTTTGGCTTGGCAATATTGACGCGCCGTTCCGGGTCATCTCTGCG
>JADHLS010000189.1 GCA_016780605.1 Reyranella sp. | reverse complement strand
CGTAGTTCATCAGGTGCGCGACCTGCTGGCCGCCGACCGTCTCGTTGCCCTGGGTGAATCCCAGGAACACCGTGCCGTGAGTGTTGTTCGTGAGCTTCATGGCGATGAGATCGCCGGCATTGACGTGCTGGATCACGGCCTCGCCGTACTGTCCGTAGCCCGGCCCGCCGATTGAGGCGAACCCTGAGGTCGTCAGGTAGGCGCGACCGTCGATCGCTGCCTGGTAGCCGGCATCGCCGGGATGCAGGTTGCCGATCTTCCCCGAAAAGTCGTCGACCTTGTAGAGCGTGAGCGCGGTGCTATCCATGCCCACCTGACGCAGGCGTACGACGGCGAGCTGATCGTTCAGCCCGCCGACGGTCTCCGCGATCGCCACCGGTCGGGCCACGCGCAGCGTCCCGCTGCCCGAGAAAAAGTCGTCGAAACCGAAGTCGTTGCTCAAGCCGGCTTGCATCGCCTGCGCGGCGCTGCCGCCGATGGATACGGCGAGGCTCTCGGCTTTGCCGAGATGCAGCTGCGTCACCGAGCCTTGCGGCTGCTTGTCGAACAGCACCGCAAGGCCGGGATCGAAGTCGGGCTGCAGCGACTGCTGCGCCAATTGACTTGTCCAGGCGTAGCTGCCGGGCTCGGCGCTGGCGAAACCGAGGGCCTGGCTGCCGTGAAGCACCCCGACGCCAAGGCTGGTGCTGGGCGTGGTGGCCTGCAGGATGAGGGTCTGGTCGGCGCCGCTCGTCCAGCCGCCGTGGCCGTCGCTGTCGAGCAGCGGCGGGCTGGTGCTGAAGTACATCTCATGATGGGCGATCGCAGACAGCGAACGCACCAGCAAGGTGCCGTCGGGCGTGCCGAGGCCGCTCGTCAGATCGTAGCCGTGCGTCGCCGAATAGCCCTGCCCGGTCGGCGTCATGTAGAAGCCGGTGCTGAAGGGGCTGCTGGTACCGGTGTTGTTGTTGAAGTAGCCCGTCGTCCCGGAGGTCGACATCGTATAGGTGTTGATGTTGTTGCCGAGCTGGATGTCGTTGAACGCGCCCGGATCGATCACCGAGGCGATGTAGAGCAGGTCGTTGTAGAAACCGAGGCTGGGCAGGCCCTGGTCGTGGAATATCGCATTGAACTGCGTGGTCAGCGATGCCCACAGCGGCGCCGCCGCGCTGGTGCCGCCGTTGCTGTGGATCAGCGGATTGCCGGCTGCGCTCTCGACATAGTTCTGATTGAGCACGGCATACTTGGTATCGCCGCTGGACAGCGCCGCGACGTCGGGCGCGCCGCGATGGCCGTTGGTCAAGGAGGAGATGCCGTAGGCCTGCTGGTAGTACGGTATTGTGGTGATCGCTACGCCGCCCGAGCCGGTTTCGTGGCCGCCGTATGGCGAAAGGAGCAGCGCGGGGTTGTTCGCGGACGGCGTCACCGACAGGGTTTGCCAAACCGTCTCGAACAGCGCCTGCAGTGAGGTCGCCTGGCCAGCGGGCGCCGGCGTCGCGCTCGACATGTGCGAGGGCAGGACCCTGAGACCCGTGGCGACGAGCTGAAACACGGTCCCCGGGTCATCCTGCATCGCCAGCGTCTCGAGCTGGGCGAGCGTGCTGTCGGACAACGAGCTCGCCAGGGTCGCGATCGAGGTGCCACCGACGATCAGGGTGAAGGGCGAGGAGTGGGTGTTGGCAAGATTGGCGATGCCGTTGGCGTACGTGGCACTCGCTCCCTCGTCGCCGCCCGCCATGACGACCGAGACGTTGGCCAGTGCGCCATCGACGAAGAGCTGCTGCCAAGCCCACTGAAAGGGCGAGTTTGCCGTCGGCTGGCCGGTGACCGGGTAGGACGAGCTGAGTACCGGCGCGTGATGTGCTGTGTCGAAGAAGGCCTGCTGATAGGCGTTGAACGGCGTGCCACCGAGGAAGGAATAGAGGAGCTGCGTGCTGTTGGGCGCCGCACCTGCGATCACCGATATGTCGAGTGCGAGCTCGCCTGTGGTGCTGGTGTTCGTGGTGCTGTTGGTACCCGAAACGACCTGGAACTGCGCCGGCGTGACCGGCGCCAGGCCGATCTGCTGACGATAGAGGTTGTAGTCGGCGAACAGCGTCGCCTGGATGTTGACGTTGCCCTCGACCAGCGCGATGGGATCGGTGGGAATGTCCGACGTCAGGGGAAACTTGTAGCTGGCCGCGATGGCCGCAGGCGTCGCCGCCACCACGTTGGTCGCGTTGTTGCCGATGCCCTGCGGACCGATGGTCGGCGGCACCAGCGTCCCATCCATGATCGCCGGATTGGCGATGGTCACATTTTCTTCGAACCAAAGTCCCTTGACGGCGGAAGCGATGGCGGCGGGCAGGTTGAGACTGCCAGTCCAGGCCAAGGCCTGGACGGACTGGTTGCTGGCGTTGTTGGTGACTTTCCAGAGATCCTGGCCGAACAGGTTCGTGAACTGGTTCGGCGTCAGCGTCAGCCAGATCGTGCGATCCGCGGCGCTGGAGACATAGCCGGTGGCCGCCGCAGCCTGCGCGGGCGCGCTGCCCAGGAGATTCGTGATGGCGGTCTGCGTGGCGCCGTAGGTGGCCTGGTCGGCACCGTAAGTTGCCCACGGGCCCCCTGAGTTCGAAAGCGCCGCAATCGCGGTCTGCCGCTGAGCCCAGTTGCCCGACAGCAGCGACGAGGGATCATGGGCCCGGTCGAGGACCAGGCCGACCGTAATACCGGAGGCTAGGGAGTTCGCATTGGACGACGTCGTGAGATCGGAGACCGTCGCAGCCGTCGTGCCGATCTGGAAGAGCGAGTTGAGCGGGCCCGTCTGGCCGGAGGCCAGCAGGTCGTATTGCGCCTGGGTGTAGAGACCCGCACCGAACGCGTCGAGAAACGTCGAATTGGTGAAGGACACGCCACTCCCCCTCGCCAGCAACCCGCTAACCTAGCCGACAAGTGGTACGTCGGCCCATGACTTTGGACAATGCGAACCGACTGCAGTGGGATCGCCCGGCGGCTGCGAGTTCACATCGTCCCCCATTAGTGGGATCATCGCCCATGATGATCGCTCGGCGTATTGCTTTGATGGGTTTGGCTGCTCTTGCGCCTGTTCCGGCATGGGCAGACGACGTCCGGGTGATGGATTCGCAGCCCAAGGGGCAGGCGGTGATCGGGGAGCCCAGCAGCGAGTTCTACGTGCGCTTCGACCGGCCGATCGATCACATCCAGTCGCGGCTTGCGATCTATCGCGACGGCCAGCTCGTCGAACGCCTGCAGCCCCGGCTGCAAACCGAGCCAAACGTGCTGTTCGCCCGCGCCCCGACCCTGCCGCCCGGCGCCTACACGATGCACTGGGTGGTCCGCACCCTCGACGGCGCCAAGGTGGAAGAGGGCGGCATCCCGTTCACGGTGAAGCAGCCCTGACGCGGCGCTACTTCAGCCCACGCACCAAGAAGGCATTGAGTCGCTTGGCGAACGCCGCCGGATCGGGCGGTGCCTCGCCGTCGAGGATGTGGGCCTGGTCGAGCAGCAGGTTGGCGATGTCGGCCGCATCGTCGCGACCCGCCACCGCTTTCACCAGCTCATGCCGCATGTTGAGCTCGAGGATCGGCTTGGCGCCGGTGCCACGATTGGAGCGGGTGAGCAGCCGCTCGAGCTCGCGATCGCGACCCTGGGCGGCCGCCACGAGGCAGGCCGCGCTTTCGGTCAGTCGTTGCGAGGCGCGCACGTCGCTCACCTTGTCGCCGAGCGCTTCCTTGACCGTCTTCACGATCGCCGCCTCGTCGTCGGCCGCCGCCTTGTCTTCGGCCTTGTCCGTGTCGGCGTCGAGGAGCGGGATCAGCCCGAAGTCGACGTCGCCCTGGCTCAGCGAGCGCAACGGCTTGCCCTCGAATTCCTGCGGCATGACCGTCCAGAAGGCGTCGATCGGATCGCTGAGCAACAGCACCTCGATGCCGCGCGCGCGGGCCGCCTCGAGCTTGGGGTTCGCCTTCAGGCGCTCGGCGCTCTCGCCGGCGAGATAGTAGATCTCGGTCTGGTTGGGCTTGAGGTCGGCGACGTAGTCCTTCAGCGACCGCAGGGCATCGCCCTTGGTTGTGGTGAAACGCGCCAGGGACAGCAGCTGCCCGCGGCGTTCGTTGTCCTCGTACAGCCCTTCCTTCAGGACCGAGCCGAACGCGCCCCAGATCTTCAGCCAGGCGTCGTTGTCCTTGGCCGCGCAGCTCTCCAGCTCGCCGATCACGCGCGTGGTGAGGCCATTGCGGATCTGCACGACCTGCGGATTGTTCTGCAGCATCTCGCGCGAAAGGTTGAGCGGCAGGTCCTCGCTGTCGACGACGCCGCGAACGAACCTCAGATAGGCCGGCAGCAGCTCGGCATCGTCGGTGATGTAGACGCGCCGTACATAAAGCTTCACGCGACCCCGGCGCGCCGGATCGGCAAGGTCGAACGGCGGCATGGTCGGCACGAACAGCAGCACGGCATAGGCCTGCCGGCCCTCGACCTTGTAGTGCAGCGTGAGCGCGGGCTCGTCGAAGGCCGTGGCGATCGAGCGGTAGGCCTGGGTGTAGTCCTCGGGCTTCAGCTCCGACTTCGCCCGCTGCCACAGCGCGCTGGCGGCATTGATCTGCCGCGCCTCGCCCTTGTCGTCCATCAGCTCGATGGGAAAGAGGATGTGATCCGAATAGGTGCGGATCACCCGCTCCAGCTCGAACGGCTGCAGGTAGCGCGCCGCATCGTCCTTCAGATGCAGGACGATCTCGGTGCCGCGCGCCACGCGCTTGGCCTGCTGCTCGGTCGCCGGCGCGAGCTCGAAGCCGGCGCCACCCGACGACGTCCAGACCCAGGTCTCGGCGGTGCCGGCACGCCGGCTCACGACCTCGATGCGGTCGGCGACCATGAAGGCGGAATAGAAGCCGACGCCAAACTGCCCGATCAGGCCGAGCCCTTCCTTGGCGTCCTTCAGGCCCTTCAAGAAGGCTTTGGTGCCCGACCGCGCGACCGTGCCGAGATTGTCCAGAAGCTCCTGGCGGTCCATGCCGATGCCATTGTCGGCGATGGTGAGGGTCTTGGCCACGGCATCGGGCTTGATGCGGATGGCAAGCTTTTCGTCGCCCGCCAGCAGCTCGGGCCGGGCGATCGCCTCATAGCGCACCTTGTCGAGCGCATCGGAAGCGTTGGAGACGAGCTCGCGCAGAAAGACATCGGTCTCGGAATAGACCGAGTGAACCATCAAGTTCAGAAGCTCGGCCACCTCGGCCTGGAACTGATGGCTTTGCGCGCCCCCGTCACCGTTCATTCTTGTCCCCGTTCATTTCTTCCGGACCCCGCCTATAGCCCCGGGAAGACCCGCGGCCAAGGCGCCGCTGGCGGCGATACGAAGACCTCGCGGTCTTCATCGTCGGACGGGGTCGGCCGGGGCCTGGTTTCAAAGCCGGCATCGGCCGGCAGGCCGTTCGGGACGGCCGGAACGGGCGGGATTTCGCCGATTTGCATCATCACGTCCTCCGTGGAGCAACATGCCGAGACAAATGCGCGGGCCCGAAAAGTGGCGCACCGCAGCGCAGGATTTGGGCGCGGCCCGCGGCGTTTCAAGGGGCCGGATGGTGGCACGGTTGATGCTGCGGTGACCGGCACCGGTCCGTTGACCCATCGGGGAGCAGCGCCATGTCAGCCACCTCCAAACACCCTGCACAGCCATTGCATCCGGACGTCGCGGCCGTTCTCGACGGCCTCGACGCATCCGACAGACCGGTTGAGAGCGCCCGCGTCCTGCCGCCCCAGGCCTATATGTCGGCCGCCTTCCATGAGTTCGAGATGGCGGCGGTCTACATGCGTTCCTGGCTGTGCGTCGGCCGTGTCCAGCAGATCCCCGATCCGGGCGACTATCTGGCACTGACCCTGGCCGATGAGCCGATCCTGGTGGTGCGCGGCGACGACGGCGAGATCCGCGCCCTGTCGGCGCTCTGTCGCCATCGCGGCCACACGCTCAAGGAAGAGTGCCAGGGCAATACCCGGACCTTCACTTGCCCCTATCACCGCTGGACCTATGGCCTGGGCGGCGAGTTCATCGGTGCGCCGCACATGGGCCAGACGGCAAGCCTCGACACACTGAAGCGCGAAGCGGCCCTGCCGCAGCTCAAGGTCGAGCTGTGGCATGGCTTCATCTTCGTGCACTTCGATCCGGCGGCGCGGCCGCTCGCGCCGACGCTCGCCAAGCTCGAGCCGTACATGGCGGGCTACGACCTCGACAACATGGTGACGATCGCGCCGGAGGTGACGGCCGAGCCGGTGCCGTGGAACTGGAAAATGCTGCTCGAGAACTACATCGAGCCCTACCACACCCAGTTCGTGCACCCGATCATCCACGACTTCGCGCCATCGACCGGCGTGGAGTTCGATCCCTGGCGCGGACCCGACGACAACGTGATCGTGCGCTACGTGCCGTTCCTCGAGCGCGACGGCAGCCTGACCGAGAACGGCTGGGCGGCACCGGCGCTGTTCCCCATCATCGAGGGCTTGAGCGAGAAGCAGCGCAATCGCGTCGGCTTCGGCATGGTGCCGCCCAACATGAACATCATCTTCATGCCCGACATGCTGTGCTACGGGCTGGTCTTTCCGCAGGGACCGACCGACCTGAAGGTCGGCGGCGGATTGTTCACGGCAGGCGGTTGGTGCATGCCCAAAAGCACGGTCGCCCTGCCCGACTTCCACGAACGCACCAAGCGCATGATGGAAGGCTCGCGCCAGCTTGGCGAGCAGGACACGACGGTGAACCTCGCCATGCAGCGCGCCAAGTTCTCGCGTTTTGCCCCACGCGGACGCTTCAGTTATCTGGAGGAGACGTTGAGCGACTTCAATCGTTGGCTCGCCGTGCGCTATCGCGCCGAGGCGGAGCGGCGCGGCTATGCGATGGCGAGCGTCGCCGAGGCCGCAGAATGAGGATTGCCGACTTCAAGGACACTGCCGGCGCTTTCTGTCCGCACGGCCGCTTCGGCCTTCAGGGCGCCGCAACGGGCCTGCTCTCCGGCCGTACCTTCGCCGTGAAGGACTTCATCGATATCGAAGGCCACGTTACCGGATGCGGCAATCCCCGCTGGCTGGAGACGCATGCTCCGGCAACCGCCACTGCGCCCTGCGTGACGACGTTGCTTGCCGCCGGCGCCACCATGATCGGCAAGACGATCAGCGACGAGTTGGCCTACAGCCTGAACGGCGACAACTTCCACTACGGCACGCCCGTCAATGCCGCCGCCCCCGACCGCGTGCCCGGCGGCTCGTCGAGCGGCTCGGCATCGGCGGTCTCGGCCGGCCTGTGCGATTTCGCTCTAGGAACGGATTCCGGCGGCTCGGTCCGCATTCCCGCGAGCTACTGTGGCCTTTACGGCATCCGCACCACGCACGGCCTCCTGTCGCTCGACGGCGTCGTGCCCTTCATGCCGAGCCTCGACGTGCTGGGCTGGTTCGCGCGCGATGCCGCCTTGTTTGCAGCGGTCGGCGAGCTGTTGCTGCCGCCCGCCAAGACCCGCCCGCCGCTGCGCCGCCTGATGCGCAGCCTCGACGCCGACGGCGAGGCCGATTCCACCACGCTCGACCGGCTCGCCCCCGGCTTCGCTGCCCTCGCCCGGCGCCTCGGCAACACGACGCCGATACGGATCGCACCGGACGGGCTCGAGAAATGGCGCATCCAGTTCCGGCTGCTGTCAGCGGTCGAGACCTGGGCGGTCAACGGCGCCTGGATCGAGCAGGCCAAGCCGGTCTTCGGACCGGCGATCGCCGAGCGCTTCGCCTTTGCCCGCGAGGTGTCGGGCCGCGACCTCAGTGCCGAACGCGACGCCCGCGCCCGTATCGGCCAGCGGCTGCGCGACATCGTCGGCAATGACGGCGTCATCTGCCTGCCGACCGCGCCCGGCCCGGCGCCGCTGCGCACGGCGACCGGCGAGGCCGTCGAAGCGTTTCGCCAGCGCGCGCAGCGCATGACCTGCATCTCCGGACTGAGCGGTCTGCCGCAGATTAGCATGCCCGCGGCGACGGTCGATGGCGCGCCGGTCGGATTGTCCCTGATCGGCCCGCCGGGCAGTGACCTCGACCTGCTGGCGCTGGCCGTCGAGCTCGAAGGCGCGATCAGGCCGAGCGAAAGCGCGACCAGCCGTTAGCGCGCAACCGGCAGGCATCGCAGCTGCCGCAGCCGACACCCCAGTCGTGGCGATGCTCGCGATCGCCGAGATAGCAGGTGTGGGTCTCCTCGACGATGAGGTCGATCAGCTTCGGGCCGCCGAGCTGCTCCGCCAGCCGCCAGGTCTCGGCCTTGTCGATCCACATCAGCGGCGTCTCGAGCACCAGCCGTGCCTCCATGCCGAGGTTGATGGCGACCTGCAGCGCCTTGACCGTGTCGTCGCGGCAATCGGGATAGCCCGAGAAATCGGTCTCGCAGACGCCGGCCACGACATGCTTCAGCCCGCGCTGATAGGCGACGATGGCGGCGAAGGTGAGGAAGACGAGGTTGCGGCCGGGCACGAAGGTGCTGGGCAGGCCGTCCGGCCGCGTCGCCAGCGGCAGATCGGCCGTGAGGGCGCTGAC
>JADHLS010000188.1 GCA_016780605.1 Reyranella sp. | reverse complement strand
GTGCGCATGATGATCTCGTCCAACGTCGGGCTGCCCGTCGACACCCATGCCAAGATCGTGAGCGAATCGCTGCTGGGCGGTATGGTGGTGGTGCTGGAACCGGGCGGTGACAAGCAGATGATCCCGCCCGGCGGTGAGATCGAACGCACCCAGGGCGCCGTTCCTCTGTCGGAATTGATCGCCAAATTCATGTTCGGAAGCGCGGGGTCCAAGTGATGAGCGCCCACAGCAAGGGAACAACGGCCTCGAAGGTCTGGCGCCAGCCGGACGGCAAGCCCGTGTCCTGCCTCGAAAAGATCAAAGTGCTGAACCAGAACATCCAGGAAATCGAAACCCTCTGCGCCGACGCGCTGGAGGACGGAGTCCTGATGGGATGCGATGCCGACCAGATCAAGGCTGCCCTGCACGAGCTGATCGACGGGCTGAAGGCACCTCACACCGCCAAGAAGTAAGAGTGCGCTTTCCGCTTGTTCTCGTGGCGCTGACGCTGTTTGCCGGTGCAGCAGTCGCCCAGACCCAACCTCAGCCGCAGCAACCGCAGCCGCGCAGCGCCAACGCCAATCTGCGGCCGATCCCCGACGGGCCCGGCAAGCGCGTGGCCGAGCTGCAGGGGCTCGACAAGGTGACGGCGCGCACCCAGCGCTTCTACGCCCCGGTGGGCGAATCCACACGCTTCGGCACGCTCGCCATCACCGTCAGCGACTGCCTGGTCAATGTGCCCGAGGCGCCGCCGGAATCGGTCGCCTATCTCACGATCGTCGACAACAAGCCGGGCCAGGCGCCGGAGAAGCTGTTCGCCGGCTGGATGTTCGCCTCGACGCCGTCGCTGTCGGCGCTCGATCATGGCGTCTACGACGTGCGCGTGTTGTCGTGCACGATGGCGCAGGGATCGACCCCACCCAGCTCGCGCTGAAAGCTGGCTGGGGCGTCGATCGCGCCGGCCAGAAGCCCGCGGAAATCCTCGCGCGGGATCTCGATCGCGCCGAAGCCGCGCAGATGCTCGGTCATGAACTGACAGTCGAGCAGCCTGAAGCCGCCCTTGATGAGACGCGCCACCAGGTGGACCAGCGCCACCTTCGAGGCATCGCGCTCGCGGCTGAACATGCTCTCGCCGAAGAACGCAGCGCCGATCGACACGCCGTAGAGCCCGCCGACCAGCCGCCCGTCGACACGGCACTCGACGCTGTGGGCATGACCGCGCCGGTAGAGCTCGGTATAGAGCGCCACGATCGGCTCGTTGATCCAGCTCTCGGGATGGCCGGGCCGCGGCTCGGCGCAGGCGCGCACCGTCTCGGCGAAGGCGGTGTCGGCCGAGACTTCGAAGTGCCCCGAGCGGATGGTGCGCTTCAGTCGCTGCGGCAGGTGGAAGCGGTCGAGCGGCAGGACGGCGCGCAGCCGCGGGTCGAGCCAGTAGAGCTTGGGGTCGTCCCGTCGCTCGCCCATGGGAAAGACGCCGATCCGGTAGGCCTGCAGCAGGAGCTCGGGGGTGATCTCCATGACTATCGGCCCACCTCACCCTGAGGAGCGGTCCGCAGGACCACGTCTCGAATGCGCGCGGTAAACCGCGCGTGGGTGGGCAACACCACGACTGCAGCCCACCCTTCGAGACGCGCGCTACGCGCGCTCCTCAGGGTGAGGTGGGCGTTGCAACATTGAGACGCCATGCCGGAGCGTACTCTACTTCTTCAAACCGACCAGCTTCTCCAGCCAGTGGATGTCGTAGTCGCCGTCGATGAAGCCCTGCTCGCCGATGATGCGCTGGTGCAGCGGGATGGTGGTCTCGATGCCGCCGATCACGAACTCCTCGAGCGAGCGGCGCAGCCGCATCAGGCATTCGTTGCGGCTGGTGCCGTTGACGATCAGCTTAGCCACCATCGAATCGTAGTAGGGCGGGATGGAGTAGCCGGTGTAGAGGCCCGAATCGACGCGCACGCCGAGGCCCCCGGGCGGATGATAGTCGGCGATGCGGCCGGGGCTCGGCGTGAAGGTCTCAGGGTTCTCCGCATTGATTCGGCATTCGATGGCGTGGCCTTCGATGCGGATGTCGTCCTGGGTCATGCCGAGCGGCGAGCCCGCGGCGATGCGGATCTGCTCGCGCACCAGGTCGATGCCGGTCACCGCCTCGGTGATGGGATGCTCGACCTGCAGGCGGGTGTTCATCTCGATGAAGTAGAACTCGCCGTCCTGGAACAGGAATTCCATGGTGCCGGCGCCGCGGTATTTCAGCTTGCGCACCGCAGCGGCGGCCAGCTCACCGATCTTGCTGCGCTGCTCGGCATTGAGGGCAGGCGAGGGCGCCTCCTCCAGCACCTTCTGGTGACGACGCTGCAGCGAGCAGTCGCGCTCGCCGAGATGCACGCCGGCGCCGAGGCCATCGCCCAGCACCTGGATCTCGATGTGGCGCGGCCGGCCGAGGTACTTCTCCAGGTAGACCGAATCGTTGCTGAAGGCGGCCTTGGCCTCGGCGCGCGCGAGCGAATACGCCTCGGACGCCGCGTCCGCGCTCTCGACCACCTTCATGCCGCGGCCGCCGCCGCCTGCCACCGCCTTGATCAGCACCGGGAAGCCGATCTTCTTGCCGAGCGCGATAACCTCGTCGAGCGAGCCGACGGGGCCCGGCGAGCCCGGCACCAGCGGCAGGCCGAGCTCCTGCGCGGTCTGCTTGGCCACGATCTTGTCGCCCATCATGGCGATGTGCTGCGGCGTGGGCCCGATGAACGTGAAGCCGTGCGCCTCGACCGCCTCGGCAAAGCGCGCATTCTCCGACAGGAAGCCGTAGCCGGGATGGATGGCGTCGACGCCGGCGATGGTGGCGGCCGAGAGGATCGCGGGGATGTTGAGGTAGCTGTCGCGCGCCGGTGGCGGTCCGATGCACACCGATTCGTCGGCCAGCCGCACATGCATGGCGTCGCTGTCGGCGGTCGAATGCACGGCGACGGTCTGGATGCCCATCTCGCGGCAGGCGCGGTGGATGCGAAGCGCGATCTCCCCGCGATTGGCGATCAGGACCTTGTCGAACATCGGCGGTCCTATTCGACGATCATCAACGGCTCGCCGAACTCCACGGGCCGGGCGTTGTCGACCAGGATCTGCGTCACGGTGCCGGCCTTGGGCGCCTTGATCGGGTTGAAGGTCTTCATCGCCTCGATGATCAAGAGCGTCTGGCCCGCCGTGACCTTGTCGCCGACCGCCACGAAGTGGGGCTTGCCAGGCTCGGGCGAGAGATAGGCCGTGCCGACCATCGGCGACTTCACGGCACCGGGGTGCTTGCCGAGATCGTTGCCGCCCGCCGCCGGTGCGGCCGCAGCACCTGCTGCCGCGGGAGCAGCAGCTGCGGGAGTCATCGGCGCCGCCGCCACCGTCACGGCGGGACGCGCCACGCGGATGCGCTTGTCGCCTTCGGCCAGCTCGACCTCGCCGAGACCGGTCTCATGGAGGATCTGTGCCAGCTTGCGGACGAACTCGGTATCCATCTCGAACTTTGCCATGGACGAACGCTCCGCGGGTGAGGGTCAGCGCGCCAGCAGGCGGGAGAGGGCCTGCAGCGCCAGGAGATAGCCGTGGCTGCCGAGCCCCGCGATCACGCCGACCGCAGCCGGGCTGATATAGGAGTGATGCCGGAAGCTTTCACGCTTGTAGATGTTGGAGAGGTGCACTTCCACCACCGGCAGCTCGGCAGCATTCAGCGCGTCGAGCAGGGCGACCGAAGTGTGGGTGTAGGCGCCGGCGTTAATGACGATGCCGGAATTGCCTTCGCGGCCCGCCTGGATACGGTCGACCAGGGCCCCCTCGTGATTGCTCTGGAAGAACTCGACTTTTATCCCCAGGCGGCCAGCCTCGGCGCGGCACGCCTTCTCGACGTCGGCCAGGGTCTCGCGTCCGTAGATCTCGGGCTGCCGCTTGCCCAGCATGTTGAGATTGGGCCCGTTGAGCACAAGCACTGGCTTTTGTGCCGGCTGGCGCCGGGCGGCCTTTGCGGCCAATTCCTGCCTCCCCGTGAAAGAGTGCGGGCGTTATAGCATGGCGATTCCGAGCCACAAGGCAGCGGCAGAGCCGCCTCAACCGGCCTGACGCAGGGCTTTTGCGTGCTCGAGCAGCCGGTCCGTCAGTGCATCGAAGCTGCGTCTTTCCTCGGCACTGAGCGCCCTGTAGAGGCGCGCCTCGTAGGAGAGCGCAATAGGCACGATGCGGGCATGCATGGCGCGGCCGCGGGCGCTCAAGCGCAGCGACGCGCGGCGGCGGTCGGCGCGGTCAGTCGCCCGTTCGACCAGGCCGCGCTGCATCAACCCCGCCACCGCCCGGCTCACTGCCACCTTGTCCATGACGATGCGCTGACCCACATCGGAGGCGGTGAGGGGCGCGAAGCGGCCGAGCGCCGCCATCACCCGCCATTGCGTCACCGTCAATCCGAACGGCCCGGCATAGAGATCGTGCAGCGATTCCGACACGATCTGGGCCAGAATCGAGAGGCGGTAAGGGAGAAAATTCTCCAGTTCGAGGGCTTGCGAAACGGCCGGCATAATAGTTACATCTGAAACTAATTCGGCATGGCGGTCAATTCGGGAGGACGAAGATGGCCAGCATCCAGGACCAGACCCTCGCTTCGATCGACGAGGTCAACCCCATGGGAACCGACGGCTTCGAGTTCGTCGAATACGCAGCGCCCGATCCGGCGGCGCTTGGCGCGCTGTTCGAGAGCATGGGCTTCGTGAAGGTGGCGAAGCACCGCTCCAAGGACGTGTCGCTCTATCGCCAGGGCGATGTGAACTTCATCGTCAACGCCGAGCGCGACAGCTTCGCCCAGGGCTTCGCGCGTGTGCACGGCCCATCGATCTGCGCCATTGCGCTGCGCGTGAGGAACTCGGGCGCGGCCTACAAGCGCGCCCTGTCGCTCGGCGCCTGGGGCGTCGAGGGCAAGGTCGGGCCGATGGAGCTCAACATCCCGGCCATCAAGGGCATCGGCGATTCGCTGATCTACCTGGTCGATCGCTACGGCGAGCGCGGCACGATCTACGACGTCGATTTCGAGTACCTGCCGGGTGTGCCGAAATATCCGAAGGGCGTCGGCCTGACCTACATCGATCACCTGACGCATAACGTGCATCGTGGCCGCATGGCCGAGTGGGCGGAGTTCTACGAGCGGCTCTTCAATTTCCGCGAGATCCGCTACTTCGACATCGAGGGCAAGCTGACAGGGCTGAAGTCCAAGGCGATGACCAGCCCGTGCGGCAAGATCCGCATCCCGATCAACGAGAGCACCGACGACAAGTCGCAGATCCAGGAATATCTCTCGGCCTATCACGGCGAGGGCATCCAGCACATCGCGCTCGGCACCGACGACATCTACCAGACGGTCGAGACTCTGAAGACCAAGGGCGTGCCTTTCCAGACCGTGCCCGACACCTACTATGAGCAGGTCGACGCCCGCTTGCCAGGCCACGGCGAGGATTTGGCGCGGCTCGCCGCCGATCGCATCCTGATCGACGGCGCGCCGACCAAGGGCGGCGGGCTGCTGCTGCAGATCTTCACCCAGACGGTGATCGGACCGATTTTCTTCGAGATCATCCAGCGCCGCGGCAACGAGGGTTTCGGCGAGGGCAACTTCCGCGCCCTGTTCGAATCGATCGAGCTCGACCAGATCCGCCGCGGCGTGCTGAAGGCATAAGAAACAAGGAGGGAATCATGACCAAGAATTGGATTCCACTGCGCCAGCTCGAAGGCACCGCCTCGCGCCAGGCCCATGTCCGCCTGCCCGAAGGCACCTACGAGCGCGAGATCAGCAAGGAGGGCTTCTTCGGGCCGTCGGCGCAGTTCCATCACAAGCACAAGCCGACCGACTGGATCGAGTTCGACGGCGCCATCCGGCCGCGCGCTTTCGACCTCAGCAAGCTGGTCGCCGGCAAGGGCAATCCCTGGGCCTCGCAGCCGGTGATGAACAACCCGCACATGCAGATGCGCATCTGGAAGCTCGAGCAGCCGATGATCGAGCTGGCGCGCAACAGCGACGGCGACCAGCTGCTGTTCGTCCACGAGGGCGAGGGCGCGCTGTTCTGCGACTACGGCCATCTCGACTACCGCGACGGCGACTACATCATGATCCCGCGCGGCACGATGTGGCGACTGGCACCCACCAAGTCCACGACCTCGCTGATGATCGAGGCGACCAACGACCATTTCACCCTGCCGGAGAAGGGCCTGGTCGGTCGCCACGCCATCTTCGATCCGGCGATGCTCGACACGCCTCGGATCGACGAGGCCTTCAAGGCCCAGCAGGACGAGCGCACCTGGAAGGTGTCGGTGAAGCGGCGCGGCCAGCTCTCGACCGTGACCTTCCCGTTCAATCCGCTGGATGCGATCGGCTGGCATGGCGATCTCAGCGTCGTGCGCATCAACTGGCGGGATCTTCGCCCGCTGATGAGCCATCGCGCCCATCTGCCGCCCTCGGCGCACACGACCTTCGTTGCCGGCCGGTTCGTGGTCTGCACCTTCGTGCCGCGGCCGTTCGAGAGCGACCCGGAGGCGCTGCGCCTGCCGTTCTTCCACAACAACGATGATTTCGAGGAGATCATCTTCTACCACAAGGGCAGCTTTTTCAGCCGCGACAATATCCATCCGGGGATGATGACGGTGCATCCGTCGGGCTTCACCCACGGGCCGCACCCCAAGGCGTTCAACGCGGCGACCAAGGCGCCGGCGAGCGGCGGCCGGACCGAGACCGACGAGGTCGCGGTCATGATCGACACCCGCGACGCCATCGACATCGCCGCCATGCCGGCCGGCGTGGAGTTCGACGGCTACGTGAAGTCGTGGCGCCCGCCCGAGGTCAAGCAGGCGGCGGAATAACCCTCACCTCACCCTGAGGAGCGGCCCGGAGGGCCGCGTCTCGAAGGGTGGCAACACCAAGACTGCGGCCACCCTTCGAGACGCACCGCTGCGCGGTGCTCCTCAGGGTGAGGTGCTTTCTGAATAGGGAAGAACAATGAAACTCGCTTCACTCAAGGAAGGCGGCCGCGACGGCACGTTGATCGTGGTCGATCGTGCGGTGAAGAAGGCGGTGCGCGCGGGCAGCGTCGCGCCGACGCTGCAGAGGGCGCTCGACGACTGGACGGCGGCCGAGCCAAAGCTGCGCGCGCTCGCCCGGCAACTCGCCGACAGCACCGCTGCCGGCGCCTTCGATCTCGACACCAAGGCGCTGGCGGCGCCGCTGCCGCGGGCCTTCCAGTGGGCCGACGGCTCGGCCTACGTCGTGCATGTCGAGCTGGTGCGCAAGGCGCGCGGCGTGGAGATGCCGCCCTCCTTCTGGACCGATCCGCTGATGTACCAGGGCGGTTCCGACTCCTTCATCGGGCCCAATGACGACATCGAGGCGGTCGACGAGGCGCACGGCATCGACTTCGAGGGCGAGATCGGCGTGATCGTCGACGACGTCCCCATGGGCGTCTCGCCCGAGTCGGCGCGCCGGCACATCAAGCTGGTCACCATCCTGAACGACGTGTCGCTGCGCAACGTCATCGTCACCGAGCTGGCCAAGGGCTTCGGCTTCTTCCACGGCAAGCCGGCGACGGCCTTCGCGCCGGTCGCCGTCACCCCCGACGAGCTGGGCGATGCCTGGGACGGCGGCAAGCTCAACCTGCCGCTGATCTCGACGCTGAACGGCAAGGAGTTCGGCCACCCCAATGCCGCCACCGATCTCACCTTCGATTTCGGCCAGCTGATCGCCCATGCCGCCAGGACGCGGCACCTGGAGGCCGGCACCGTCGTGGGCTCGGGCACGGTCGCCAATCGCGACGCCGGCGTCGGCTGCTCCTGCATCGCCGAGCGGCGCGTGCGCGAGACCATCGAAAGCGGGAAGCCCGTGACGCCGTTCATGGCGTTCGGCGATCGCATCCGCATCGAGATGTTCGATCGCGCCGGCCAGTCGATCTTCGGCGCCATCGACCAGAAGGTGGTTCGCTACACGCCGTAGCCCCTGCAACGAGGGCTCCCTTGATCCCATGGCCTCGCGACGCTAGGGACACTCTCGTCCAGGCGGAGGCGGGTCATGAAGCTCATCGGCTATTTTCGGTCTTCGGCGGCGTTCCGCGTGCGCATCGCCCTGAACTACAAGGGCCTCACGGTCGAGCACGCTTCGCGCCATTTGCGCAAGGGCGAGCAGTCGGCGCCCGACTACGCCGCCATCAACCCGCAGAAGCTGGTGCCCACTTTGGTGCTCGATTCGGGGGAAGTGCTGACCCAGTCGCTGGCCATCCTGGAATACCTCGAGGAGACGCATCCCGAGCCGCCGCTGCTGCCCCAGGACCCGGTCGGCCGGGCGCGGGTGCGGGCGCTGTCGCTGATCGTCTGCGCCGACATCCATCCCATCCAGAACCTGCGCGTCATGGGGTATTTGCGCCAGAAGTTCGGTCAGACCGAGGAAAGCGCCTTCGCCTGGTCGCGTCACTGGATCGAGACCGGCTTCGATGCCTATGAGGCGACGATCTCCAAGGACCCCAAGACCGGCGCCTTCAGCCACGGCGACACGCCGACCTTCGCCGATCTCTGCCTGGCGCCGCAGGT
>JADHLS010000187.1 GCA_016780605.1 Reyranella sp. | reverse complement strand
CCCAGCCGGTGGTCGTCTGATCGCGGAGGCTCCATCGTGCGAATTCCTCGGCGAGCGCGAAGTTGAACTCATTGCCGTCCGCGAAGTAGCCGCGGGCCAGAATCTCGGCCTTCATCGCCATGAGCGGATGCGATTTCAGCAGATCGCGTACTTCATCGGGGCGACCGTTCATCACCTCGAGACCCAGCAGGTCATTGTAACCGGCGGCCTGCAGCGCGAGCTTGCGTGCCGGCCCCAGTTGCAACCGTTCGAGCTTTGGCAGCGCCATTTTCAGGACCGTCGCAGCCCCGCGATAGTCCCGCCCATAGGCCATGAGGTCAGCGCGCAGTCGCAGGTACTCGAAGCTCAGGAAGCTGTCCGGCGGAATCGTCTGAAGCAGCGGGTCCGCGGCAGCCAGCAGTCGCAACGCCCGGTCGATATCGAAATTTTCCGCAAGCTGAGCGATGCTCCGAACGATGAGACGGGGCGCATGAAGCCGGATTGGCCCCGCCAGCGAAAAGGCCGCCACAAGCGCCTTGTCCAGGTGATCGCGCGCCGCCTCGAAATCCGAAACCTGTCTCGCTCGTTGGGCGGCGAGCAGCTGTAGTTCCGCGAACAGAAGCGGATCACTGACGGCAGTGGCAGCTTTCGGGATGGAGTCGGGAGCGAGAAATCTTGCCGGCGACTCATAGTCGCCAGTGGCGACTTGATACGACGCCAGCAGCAACAAATAGCCCCTGACGCTCGAACGATCCGCTCCTGGCGCACGGACGGCGGCTTCCATATGGGGTATCGCCATACCCAGGATGTCGTGCAGGCAGTCGAGGTCCTGCGTGACCCGGCAAACCCAACCGGCGTATTCGAAGACGTTCTGACGTTCGGCCGGCGATGCGGTGGCGGCCATCTGTTTCGCCAATTCCATGGCATCGAGATTGCGCCCTTCGCGAAGGAGATTGCCGATGCGTTGAGAGTCGGCGGATTGCTGAGCCATCACGGGCGCCGATTGGCTCGCAGCCACAACGACCAGGGCAGCGAGGGCGCCGATCCATCGTCTTGCGAGGATGGCCAAGCCGGGCGTCATGGCCTGATGGTCAGCAGGAAGGCGCGCTCGTTGTTTGCCGGTAGCCCGACGAGATTCCTGATGTCCACCGAACGCGGGTCGCCCAGATCGTAGACGCGCACAAGCGTCTGATCGCCACCGGCCGTTTCCAGCCTTTGCTTCAGGGCGGAATCGACGATCAGCCGCAGAGGCCGATCGCCGGTCGCGCCGGGCCCGAGCACATAGCGTTCGATGTCGCGCGACGCCGCAGCCTTTGGCTGACCCGTCGCAACAAGCTCCTTGAGCAGACCGGTCGGCACCTCGACGTCCCGGAAGCGTTGGTCGGCTGCCGGGGCTGGCGCCGTGCCTCTCATGCGAAGGTCGGACGCTTCGAACAGCGGGCCACGATCACCGATCGTCACCATAGCCACTTGGAGCGGGCTGCCGCTCATCATCTGCTGCAGGACCGGCATGCCGGCGACCACCAGGATCGATGCGAGAGCGGCCGCCCCGACGATGCCCATCCACTGTCGGCGGCCCAGCGAACGCCACCATGCCGTCATTGCCGACGGCCTCGGCGGGATACCCGCCTGCAGGATGCGCGCCGAGAGGGCCTGCGGGATCGGCGGACTTTCCGCAGCGGCGGCCTGCAACCGCCGTTCGAGAACGCGCTCCGCCGCTAGTGCGTTCTGTTTGACGAGGGCTGCCGCACGCGCCGCGTCGTCGGGCGCCAGCCGGCCAGCGACCCAATCGCCGAGCAGCTGCTCCTGGTCAGCCGACAACGGCGTGGAGCTCCGTCCGCTATTCGCCAGCACGGCCAGCATCACCGGATCATCGGCTTCCGGTGGGTCCTGTCCGTCGGGCAGGCGCGTGTTCATGATTTGAGCTTACCATTACTCAAGGGGACGTAACCGGGCGACATGGCGTTACGCCCGGTCCGGGAAGAATTCGGGCGCCAGCTGGCGCACCTGCGCGAGGTAGCGCGCCTGGGCGCGCGACATCGCGGTCCTGAGCGCCCCCACCGATAGTTGCAGACGGATGGCGATGGCCTCGTTGTCGAGGTCGCGATGCAGCCGGTCGCAGATCAGGCGCCGGTCGCGGGGCTCCAACACGGCCCAGGCGCGGACTCCGACATGCCGCAGTTCCTTGAGATGAGTCGCCGCCGTGGTCATCTCACCCTGGGATTCGGCCAACGGCTCGAGCTCCATGTCGCCGCCCACGGCCTCCTCGCGCGAGCGCCGGGCGCGGTGGAAGTCGGTCACGAAGTTGCGGACCACCTTGGAGAGGTAGACCGGCAGTGAGCTGCCTCTTTGCCAGAGCTGGAGCGCCCGGAAGTTGCTTTTCAGCAAACGCTCGAAGAAGGCCTGCAGGATGTCGTCGGCGTCCTGGCCATCGGTGCGGGCGCGGATGCAGTGATAGATCACGCGGCTGTGGCGCCGATAGAATGCCTCGAATGCTCCCGGTGCCCCTCGCAGGACATTGTCGACCAATTGTATATCCGACAGGTCGGCTGAGGGGGCCGGCGCACTCGCCAAGGTTGTCTCCAATCTTCGGCGTCAGTGTAACTGGCTGATTGGGGTTACGGAATCCCCGTGTAACGCCGACGGGCAGAACTGCGTCTCTCAGGAAAAGGAGAGGCGCCAATGTTGTTCAGAATTCTGCTGCTGGTAGCCTTGTCGCTGTTGGGCGTGCCAATCGGCCCGGCTGCCGCCGACGACGCTGATCCGCCAAAATGGGGTGAAGCCGGCTCATGGGAAATCTTCGTCGATTCCAACCGCGGCAACAGGTGCTACGCCACCAGCGGCGCTCTTGGGGTTGCCATGCTCATCTCCATCCGCCCCGACGGAGATCTCGACTTCGTGATCGGTCACGACAGCTGGCAGTTTGCTAAGGCAGGCGAGACCTATCGGCTGAAGTTCGTGTTCGGAAACAAGAGGACGTACGAGGAAGAGCTGGAGGGGGTAGCTCTGGAGTCCGCCGTCGTCCTCGGGGCGCCGATGAGCGCGGCATTCCTCTCGGACTTCATGCAGAGGACGATCATGCTTGTCTACCACCAGGAGTCGGAGATCGCGCTGGTGTTGTTGCTGGACACCCACGAAGCCGTCACCCAGCTCAGGATTTGCGATGCTTCAGCTTCTGGCGTGATCGGTCCCGCCGGCCCGTCGGTGTGGTGAACCGTCAGCTCCGCTTCTCGAGCCCCGCCATGAAGGTCTTGAGCCGCGGCGCCCATTTGGCGGCGTCGAGGCCCGAAGCGGAGTGGCCAAAGTCGCTGTCGATCTCGAAATAGTCGGCGCTGACGCCGGCGGCCTTCAGCTTGGCCATGACGTCGGGCGCGATCGAGGGCGGGAAGAGCTTGTCGGTGCGCGACAGCACGTAGAGCACCTTGGCCTTCATCTTCGGGAAGTCCTTCTCGGCATCGAACCGCACCGAGGCCTTGCGCAACACCACCAGCGAGTTGGCGTCGAACACCTTGGACCACGTCTCGGCGCGCCGCTTGATCTCGGCCTCGCGCGCCTCCTTGTCGGGGAACTTCGCGGCCAGCTGCTCGTCGATGCCGTAGCGCTTCAGGGTCGCCACCCGCATCTCGGTCAGGATGCCGGTGACGCCGCCCTTGTCGTAGTACCAGCCGCCGTTCCAGTTGGGATCCTTGGCCAGCTGCTCGACCAGCGTCTTCACCGCGGCCTCGCCGCCCGAGCCCTTGGGCGCGCTGACCACCGCCACCAGCCCGTCCATGAATTCCGGGTAGGTGACGCCCCATTGGAAGGTCTGGTAGCCGCCGAACGAGGGGCCCGCGACTGCCACCAGATGCTTGACGCCGAGCCCGTCGAGCAGCGCCTTCTGCGCATTGACGATATCGACCAGGGTGATGTCGGGGAAGTCCGGGCCATAGGCCTTGCCGGTGGTGGGGTTCTTGAAGGCGGGATTGGTCGAGCCGAAGGACGATCCCAGCATGTTCGACGACACGACGAACAGCCGGTCGGTGTCGATCGCCTTGCCCGGTCCGACCAGGCCGTCCCACGAGCCTTCGGCGCCGTTTGCGCCCTTGCGGCCTGCCATGTGCTGGCCCGACGTATAGCCGTGGGTCAGCAGCACGGCGTTGCGCCCATCGGGCGCCAAGGTGCCGTAGGTCTCGTAGGCGATCGTGACTTCGGGCATCACGGTGCCACTCTGGAGCTTGAAGTCCTTGATCTTGAAGGTCGCCTCGTGCCGCTTCAGCGGATCGCCTTGAGCCTGGACGATCGTCGGGGCGACATTTGCCAAGACGGAAGCGGCCGGCAGGGCGGCGAGCAGTGGGCGGCGGCCAAATGACGTGGACATGCGATTCTCCGTTTCGTCAGGGCGAGGGGGTCAGGCGCGGACAGGCATTGCGGGAGGCAGCGGGGCGGCGCGCGCGGCGAGCCGGGCGCGATCGGCCTCGGGCCGGATGAACAGCAGGCCGATGATGCCGCCGGCCAGCAGCAGGCAGCCGAGGATCACGTAGCTGCGCTCGTAGCCCGCGAGCGGCGAGGGCGCGTGCTGGATGACGAAGCCCATGGCGAACGGCGCGATCACGCCGGCCAGGGTGATGATCGACGTGGTGATGGCGAGCATTGCGGCGCGCTGCGGCTGCGGCGTCAGCTCGCTCACGATCATCGGCGTCACGACATAGATCGTGCTGCCGATGGCGGCGCCGACGACGAGGAACGCCACCTTCAGGCCGGGCGTCGGCATGCTGCCGACGAAGGGCAGGATGCAGCCGCCCAGCATCACCGTGGCCGCTGCGAGCGTGCCGCGGCTGTGGCGGCTCGAGACGCCGGCCTTCTTGAGGCGCTGCGAGATCGCCCCGCCGCCCAGCACGACGCACATGCCGAAGATCCACGGCAGGATGGTGAGGTTGCCGCCCACAGTCTGGCTGTAGCGCAGCCCGTCGACCAGGTAGGCGGTGAACCAGGTGAGCCCCAGCGCCAGGCCCCAGTAGCTGGCGAAGCCGGCGGCGCAGGTCGCGAGGATGCTGGGGCAGGTCAGCAGGTAGCGATAGGGCACGCGCTCGACCCGGCCGGCCGCGCCGGCCGCCGGCTGGTCGACCAGGGTGCCTTCGCGCCCGAAGATCAGCCACAGCACTGTCCACGCCAGGCCGGCGATGCCGAGCGCACCGAACGCCCAGTGCCAGGAATAATTGACGATGATCCAGTTGAGGGTCGGCACGGCGATGATGACGCCGAGCGCCGAGCCCTGGGAGATGACGGCGGTCGGCAGCCCGCGCAGCTGGTCGGGGAACCATTTGTAGACGGCATGCAGCGCCACCGGCGCCGCCGGGCCCTCGCCGGCGCCCAGCACGATGCGGCAGGCGATCAGCATCTCGAAGGTCACGGTGCCCAGCATGGGGAACTGCACCAGCGACCAGATGATGGCCATGACCAGGAGCGTGTGGCGGGTCTGCACGCGGTTGGTGATGAAGCCCACGACGATGGCTGAGATCGCGAACAGGAAGAAGAACGACGAGCCCAGCAGGCCGAATTGCTCGGGCGTCAGCTTCAGGTCGGCCATGATCGGCCGCGCCGCCAGGCCGACCACCACCTTGTCGGCGAAGTTCACCAGCATGAAGAGCAGCAATAGGCCGGTGATGCCCCAGGCGCCTTTGAGGGGTCGTTGATGATCGATCACGTCTTGGTTTCCTCCGTTGCGCACATGAGACCCGAGTGTTGGGAAAGGCACAAGGGGCCTCGTCGTCCGTGGAAAATTCGTTCGGGGCCTGTAACGAGCCTCCGGGCCGCTCCGTCTGCAAGGCGAGAGCTGCCAATTCACCGACGAGGAGGGAACTTATGTTCATTCGACTTTGCCTGCTGACCGCCCTTGCCATCGGCGCCGCCGCCGTCCCAGCCAACAGTGATGACGGCAGGACCACCAAATGGACCGCCGTGGATGACGGCCAGCTGGTGCTGGCACAGGCGCGCGGGACCAAGACCCCGACAGGCTATCGCGGGTCACCGCCCTGCGGCTTCATCATGCCGTGCTGAAGGTGCGATATCGTGAGCCGCCACCGCTTCGCTGGTCGCTTGTTCTTTTAGGCTCAATGTCGCTACCCACATGGATCAGGTTGGCCGTCTCATCGCTTCTTGAAGTCGCTCGACTTGCCTGCGGACGTGATCATAAACGTCTGCCACTCGATCACTGGGCAACCGACGGAACTCCTCCCACTCAGACAGAAGCTGTGCGATGAGTTCCTGTGCCAGTTCCTTCTCCCCATAGGCAAAGGCGCCGCAGATGCCACCCAACAACGTATGCCAGATGCTTCCCACGTCGCTGTTGCGAAGCACCCAGATCGCCAGCCTTTCAAGATTCTGAACGCTGGGCCCTCCAACAAAATCCCATATGCGCTCGATTCTCCTGCTGTACTCTCCAACAACCCGAGCGAGTTGTTCGACCTCCACAATGGACTCGAATAGTGGGTAATCAGGCTTCTTTTGGCCGTCCATCATCGAGGAGACAGTTAGTACGTCGAAGTTCAAGAAATCGGCTTGCCAGTCTGAAAACGAGAATACAGCCGATGCATCGGGATCGATTGAAGCATCGACCCCCAGTGCAGTATTTCGCAAGGCGTTCACACGTTCGTCATAGAGGCCCATTCGAACTCGTAGCGAGCAGCTCTCGTCATCTACCTTTGACGCTGTAACCAACCAACTGGCTGCGACGCCGGCACCGAGCCTACGCACCGATTCGAAAGATAAGGTCTCGGTGGTAATGCGACCACCGTTTAGGGAGCAATCCGGCTTGAAGCTGCGCCACAGCTTTTGGATGGCTCGAAGTCTAGCGGCGGATGAACGGTCGATCTTCAAAGTCGAAGGGTGCTCCATTGGGCAATTACGACCGCCGCTAGATCAAGTACATAAATTCCCAATTGCAAGCAATTGCGTCAAGGGCCACAGCGGCAACCTGCGCGTGTGCATCATACCTTGATGCGCATTGACTTAATCGCTGCGGGTGTTGTCCAAGGACGTCGGTGCGCAGCACATAACCCCCGAGTGAAAGCTCGTGATAGAGGATCGAAGCTCCTGATCGTCAGATTGGACGTGCTCCTATTCTCAGTCGCGGAGCCTGACCTCGACGTGGTTTTTCGCGTACGACCTCGATTCCGAGCTTCGCCAATTGTCGCATGATCGCGTTTTGATCACCTCCCACGATGTAGATGAATGGAAGTATGCCTTTGGATGCAAAGGTTTCATACGGGCGAAGCCCGAACTTCTTTGCCGCTTCCTCGTTCACTATGTAGATCTCTCCTCCACGTAGTGCTTGAGCGAATGTCGCTAATTGTTGTTGCGAGAGCCTGGCGTTGCCAGACTTCACTTCGTAGATCATGACCGCAGACGTTCCGGTGGGGCGGAACATTATGTCTACCGTCGCATAGCCCTCAACCCCTTTGACGTAGGCCCTTATCTCCTTCGCTATTGGTGCGTCGGGATGTGCCTCCTTGATCCTCTCTTCCGCGGCGTCCCTTGCGGCGTCGCCCTGGATTTTGTTTTCCTTGACGCCTACGAGGTCGAACAAGTCGTCGTGTACGGGGTCGATGTCCGGTCTGTAGACGGAGGACTCGATCGGCGAAGCACCGATAGGCGACGCAGGCTGGATGACCGCCGAATCCGTGCGGAACCCCATCTTCGGAACGCTATTCAGTCCCGTCTGCTGTTCTTGCGACCGCTGCTGCACGCCTGCGCGCCATGGATCTCGAGAGCCCGAAATATCGTTGGGTTGTTCAATCCCTAAAGGTCCGCCCGGATTCTTCGGTTCTGTCGCTTGATCTTGCGGCAGCGGGTCTCGTTGCCGTGCCTGCGGCTCTCGGGCATCGTCGACGTTCGCGAGGATGAAGTTGGAGTCTGCGACGGGCGCCGTAGGCTGCCGCATCGTAACAGCAGGCCATGGTATCTCGTGTTCCGCGTCATCCGCTTTCTGATAAGGCCAGCCGCGCAGAGCTGCGGGTGGCCGAGTGGTCACCGTCACAGATGTCGGTTCGAGCTTAGGCTGCTGCAACGTTGCAGCGCCGGGGTCGATATTGATGTCCTCCACTGGCGCCGTGTCGGAGGACGGCCACTGTTGGGGGGCAGGCGCTTCCGCCGACTCCGGGTCAGGCAGCGGGCCGATGCTGCGGTCCGCGCGGGCGCTGCTAGGCGAGTCCAACAGCCCTTTCGTCAACAGAGGATTCTGCCGTGCGGAGGTGACCGGCATCGGGGGCTGGGCTGCCCTTGAAGAGAGCGGCCAACTGCCAATGGGCGAGACGGTGTTGGTACCTGATCCTTGCCCATCAAGCGGACTGGACGTCCTCGGAGGAAAGCCGCCGTAGATCTTCATGATCTCGTCGACAGCGTCCTGAAGTGGATGACGCGGGGACGGGGCGAAGTCAGGTAGCCCGTCGGGCAGATAGGTAACGGGGAAGTTGTTGCCCGCTGTAAAGGGCGTCGCGTCCTGGAAGCCGGTACCCATGGGTAGTGAAGGATTGGCGTTGGGATCGAATCCAAAGGCTCCGGAAGCCGCGCTGCGCCGCGTGTCGCCGGGTGACCGTCGGGGTTTAAATTGAACCCTGGCGCTCCATCAG
>JADHLS010000186.1 GCA_016780605.1 Reyranella sp. | reverse complement strand
GGTCGGCATTCCCGAGGCGGCGAGCCGCCTCGATGCCTATCCGCACCAATTGTCGGGCGGCCAGCGCCAGCGCGTGATGATCGCCATGGCGCTCGCCAACGAGCCCGACCTCCTGATCGCCGACGAGCCGACGACGGCGCTCGACGTCACCATCCAGGCGCAGATCCTGAAGCTCCTGAAGACGCTGCAGGCCAGGTACGGCATGGCGCTGCTGTTCATCACCCACGACCTCGGCATCGTGCGCAAGGTGGCCGACCGGGTCTGCGTGATGACCCAGGGTCGCATCGTCGAGCAGGGTCCGGTCGCCCAAGTCTTCGACAACCCGCAGCATTCCTACACCCAGCATCTGTTGTCGGCCGAGCCCAAGGGCCGGCCGGCCGTGGTCGATCCCGCGGCGCCGGAGATCCTGGCGCTCGACGACGTGAAGGTGCACTTCCCCATCAAGCGCGGCGTGCTGCGCCGCACCGTGGGCTACGTGAAGGCGGTCGACGGCGTCAGCCTCACCCTGCGCGAGGGCCACACGATCGGCCTGGTGGGCGAATCGGGCTCGGGCAAGACGACGCTCGGTCTCGCCCTGCTGCGGCTGGAAGGCAGCAAGGGCGGCATCCGCTTCGACGCCCGAGACCTTCAGGCGCTGAGCCAGCGCGAGATCCGGCCGCTGCGCCGGCAGATGCAGATCGTGTTCCAGGATCCCTTCAGCTCGCTCAGCCCGCGCATGTCGATCGGCGAGATCGTCGGCGAGGGCCTCGAAGTCCATCGCATCGGCAGCCCGGCCGAGCGCAGCCGCATGATCGACCAGGCGCTCACCGAGGTCGGGCTCGATCCCGCGGCCCGCGAGCGTTATCCGCACGAATTCTCGGGCGGCCAGCGCCAGCGCATCGCCATCGCCCGCGCCGTGGTGCTGAAGCCGCGCCTGATCGTGCTCGACGAGCCGACCTCGGCGCTGGACATGAGCGTGCAGGCCCAGATCGTCGACCTGCTGCGCGACCTGCAGACGCGGCACAAGCTCGCCTATTTGTTCATAAGCCATGACCTGAAAGTCGTGCGGGCGCTGGCCGACGAGGTGCTGGTGCTGCGCCACGGCAAGGTGGTGGAACGCGGCACGGCGCGGCGCATCTTCGAGCAGCCTGAGACGCCTTACACCCAGGCGCTGATCGCGGCGGCCCTCAATCTCGAGGCGATCGGCGCCGACAGGGGTGCCGTCGCCACATAGGGCCATCGCGCTCCGACTGATTTGTGGACTCGGAGCGCGATTCCAGCAAATCTACCGCTCAACAAGAGACGCTCGCTACCAAGACGAGCCCGTATGGTTGAATGAAGTGGGAGGCCGGGGATGGGCGCTGTCCGCCAAACCTTGACCGTCGCCGCCGTCGTGCTGCTCGCAAGCACGGCCGCAATCGCACAACCCGTGCTGTCGCTGGGTACCGCTTCGGTCGGCGGCACCTACTACGTCTACGGCGAGACTGTCGCCAAGGTGCTGAGCGAGAAGACCAAGCTCAAGGTGGTCGCCCAGCAGACCCAGGGGCCGCCCCAGAACATCGTCATGGTCGACGACAAGAAGCTCGAGCTCGGCATGGTGAGCATGGGCGTGGCGCTGCAGGCCCTGGCCGGCACCGGGCCATGGACCAAGGGCCACAAGTACGAGAACATCCGAGCGCTGTTCCCGATGTACGAGACGACGCTGCAGTGCCTGGCGCTCAAGAAATCGGGCATCACCAGCTTCCAGCAGCTCGAGGGCAAGGCGGTCGGCGCCGGCCCCAAGGCCGGCACGGTGGGCACCTACTTCCCTCTGATCGTCGATGCGCTCGGCATGAAGGTCATGGCGCGCAACGGCCAGAGCGTCGACATGGGCAACCAGATGAGCGACGGCGTGATCGACGCCTTCTGCTTCGGCGCTGGCCTGCCGATCCCGGCTTTCACCGAGCTCGATGCCTCCCAGCAGGTCACCTTCTTCACCTGGACCGACGAGGAGATCACCAGGATCCGCAAGGCCTTGCCCGAATTCTCCGAATCGAGCATTCCGAAGGGCACCTACAAGCAGCAGACGGCCGACCAGAAGACCGTCGGCCTGTTCAATTTCGCCATCGCCAACAAGGATATGGCGGACGACGTCGCCTACATCATCACCAAGATCATCCTCGAGAACAATGCGGCCCTGGTGAAGGGCCATCCCGCTGCCAAGGCGACCATTGCCGCCAACGCCACGCGCAACTCCTTCCTGCCGTTCCATCCCGGCGCGGTGCGCTACTACAAGGAAAAGGGCATCAAGCTCGACCCCGGCGCCTTGCCGAAGTAAGTTTGCCGGCGTGAGTAACGCCATCGCTTATATCAGCCGCGACACCGACGGCCTGCACTGGAAGAAGGTTCTCGAAGAGGCGCTGGGTCCCCTCGACTTCCGCACGCTCGGCAACCTCGGGAACACCGACGACATCGAGATCGCCCTGGCCTGGAAGCCCGAACGAGGCCTGCTGGCCTCGTTCAGCAACATGAAGCTGATCGTCTCGCTGGGCATGGGCGTCGACCATCTGCTGGCCGACGACAGGCTGCCCGACGTGCCCATCGTGCGCATCATGGACGAGGGCCTGGTCGGCCAGATGAGCGAATACGCCATCTACTGGGCGCTGCGGCACCATCGCGACATCGACAAGTACGCCGAGAGCCAGCGCGCCCGGCAGTGGAAGCCGCTCGACTTCGTCGACACCATCCATCGTCGCGTGGGGGTCATGGGGCTGGGCACGATCGGCCAGGATACGGCGAAGAAGTTCGCCGCGCTCGGCTTCCCGACGGCCGGCTGGAGCCGCACCGCCAAGGCGCTTGCCAACATCGAGACGTTCCACGGCAAGGACGGTTTCGGGAAGTTCCTGGGGCGCAGCGACATCCTGGTCGATGTGCTGCCGCTCACCCGCGACACGCAGCGCATCCTCGATGCGGCGGCCTTCGCGCGCCTGCCGAAAGGTGCCTATTTCATCAACATGGCGCGCGGCGGGCACGTCGTCGACGAGGCGCTGCTTAGCGCGCTCGATTCGGGCCACCTCGCCGGCGCGGCGCTCGATGTGTTCAACGTCGAGCCCCTGCCCGCCGACCATCGCTTCTGGACGCATCCCAAGGTGCAGGTGACGCCGCACATCGCCGGCGCCACCAACCCGCGCACCGCCTCGCCCGGCATCATCGAGAACATCAAGCGCCTGCGCTCAGGGCAGCCGCTGATCAACACGGTGGATCCGAAGACGGGATATTGATTCTGTCGTCCTGAGCGTCAGCGAAGGACCTCATCGCCGCTTGCAATCGGCATGAGATCCTTCGCTGCGCTCAGGATGACCGAATCCGCTTCTCGATCGCGGCGAAGATTGCGCGCGCGGCCTGGGCCTCGCCGCCTTCGGGGCGGCCCGGCCGGCTCGCGTTGTTCCACGCCATCATGTCGAAGTGCGCCCACGGCACGTCGTCGGGCACGAACTCCTTGAGATAGAGCGCGGCGGTGATGGCGCCGCCGAAGGCGACGCCCGGGGCGTTGTTGATGTCGGCCACCTTGCTGTCGAGCAGGCGGCGGTAGCCCGCGAACAGCGGCATGCGCCACATCGGATCGGTCACCGCCTTGCCGGCGTCCAGAAGATCGTCGGCCAGCGCATCGTCGTTGCAGAACAACGCCGGCAGCTCGGTGCCCAGCGCGACGCGGGCGGCGCCGGTGAGGGTGGCGCAATCGACCATCATGCTGGGCTTCTCCGACGCGCCCTCGTGCAGGGCATCGCACAGGATCAGCCGACCCTCGGCGTCGGTGTTGCCGATCTCGACGGTGATGCCCTTGCGCGTCGGCACGACGTCGAGCGGCCGGAAGGCATTGCCCGACACGCTGTTCTCGACGGCCGGCACCAGGAGGCGCAGCCGCACCGGCAGCTTGTTCGCCATCACCATGGCGGCGACCGCCATCACCGTCGCGGCGCCACCCATGTCCTTCTTCATGTTGAGCATGCCGCTCGCCGGCTTGAGATCGAGGCCACCGGTGTCGAAGCACACGCCCTTGCCGACCAGCGTCACCTTGGGATCACTGTCGCGCCCCCAGGTGAGATCGATCAGGCGTGGCGCGCGCGCACTGGCGCGGCCGACCGCATGCACCATGGGATAGTTCTGCTTCAGGAGATCGTCGCCCACGATCACCTTGATCCTGGCCTTGTGCTGCTTGGCGAGTTCCTGCGCGGCCGCGGCAAGCTCGGCCGGGCCCATGTCGGACGACGGTGTGGTGATGAGATCGCGCGCCAGCGAGATCGCCTCGATCATCGCCGTGGCGCGCGCCTTGTCGGCGCCGGCCGGCCAGATGATCTTCACACCTGCCGCCTTGGCCTTGTTCGAACGATACCGTTCGAAGCGCCAGGTCCCGAGACCGATGGCGACGGCGGCGTCGGTCGGCGACACCGAGCCGGTGTCCGACAGCCGCCAGGTGCCCGCGGGCAGGCGCGTGGCGAGCGAGCCGAAATCCCACAGGCTGGGCCTGGCCGACAGCACCAGCACGGCACCGGCAGCCTTGCCGTCGCGGCCGGGCAGCACGGCGAGATCACCCGCCCTGCCGGCGACGCCCGACGATTCCAGCCAGCCGCGGCGCGCTGCGCTTTGTTCCTTGAGCCACTTTTTCCAGGAAGATTGTCCGACAATCTGAATGGGCAATGAAGAAGATGACCGGTCGACGAAGGGCAGCGCCATGGACATGCTCACAAATCTGTAGTGCAACGGTTAACATTGCCGGCCAAAGTGTTCCGCTGGCAAGGAGGGCGTATGGCCGACTTCACGCTGGTGATCGGCAACAAGAACTATTCATCGTGGTCGCTGCGCGGCTGGCTGATGGTCAGGATCGCCGGCATCGAGTTCGAGGAGACCGTGATCCCCCTCGATTTGCCGGAAACGCAGCCCACGATCCGCAAGCATTCGCCCTCGGGCCGCGTGCCGGTGCTGCTGCATCGCGGGCTCGCGGTCTGGGAATCGCTGGCGATCGGTGAATACCTCAACGACATCAAGCCCGAGGCCGGGCTATGGCCGGCGTCGGTGGCGGCGCGCGCCCATGCCCGTTCGATCTCGACCGAGATGCATGCGGGCTTCCTCGAGCTGCGCGCCAACATGCCGATGAACATCCGCTCGTCCTATCCCGGCAAGGGCATGACGCCCGCCGTGCGCGTGGAGATCGAGCGCATCACCTCGATGTGGCGCGACTGCCGCAAGCGCTTTTCCGGGGCGGCTTCCAAGGACGACGGCTTCCTGTTCGGCCAGATCAGCGCCGCGGATGCGATGTACGCCCCGGTGGTGACGCGGCTGAAAACCTACGCCGTGCCGATCGATTCCGACACCGACGCCTACTGCAAGGCGATGCTGGCCTGGCCGCCGATGAAGGAATGGGTCGACGCCGCCAAGAACGAGCCCTGGCTGATCGAAAGCTACGAAATGAAGTAGTCAGCGCCGGCTGTCGAAGGCGAGCCTCACGGCGAGGCCGGCGAACACCGTCGCCAGCGGCATTTGCGGCAGGCGCCGCCAGCGGCCATTGCCGGAGAACAGGCGGCCAAGACGGCTCGACGTCAGGATGACGACGCCGTTTACCCCGAGGCCGATGGCGTTCAGCAGGGTCGCGAGCACCATGATCTGCAGCGCCACCGATCCCGCCTCGGGCCGGACGAACTGCGGAAACAGCGCCAGCACGAACAGCGCCATCTTCGGGTTCAGCAGGTTCGTCAGCAGACCCTGGCGGAACATCGCGCCCAGCGGATGGTGCCTGAGCCCGCCGGTCGGCGCGAAGATCGTGCCGTTGGAGCGGAAGGTCTTGCAGGCGAGATAGAGCAGATAGGCGGCACCGGCGTAGCGCACGATGTCGTAGGCGACCGGCACGACGAGGAAGAGCTGCGACAGGCCGAGTGCCGCCGCCAACGCGTGGCAATAGGTGCCGACCTGGATGCCGGCCAGGGTCGCGAAGCCCGCGCCGCGGCCCTGACTCATGCTGCGCGAAGCGATCAGCAGCATGTCGGGACCGGGCGTCGCCGTCAGGGCGAGCGCGGCGACACTGAACAGCGCCAGAGTCGAAAGGCTGGTCGAAAGATCGACCACGCCCCTAGAAGGCCTTGTCGGTCAGGAACTTCAGGAAGGTCGTGAGATCGGGCTTGGCCTTGGTCTTCTCGCAGTAGGCGGTGAACTCGGCCGGCGTCACATCGACCATCTTCACCGCATGACGGCGCGACTTCCAGTCGGCCATCTTCTTGGCTTCGCGGAAATGCCACTCCTCGAAGCTGCAGGACGGGTAGTGACGGACCAGCTTCTGGAAAGCTTCGTGATCCTCGGCCGACTTCACGCGTGCAAAATATTGGACCGACATCGTTCGTTCAGTTCAACCCATAGAGTCGCGCCACGTTGTCGTGGACGATCTTCTTCTGCACGCTGTCGGAGAAGCCCGCAAGGTTCTGCGTCAACGTCTCGCGCGAATTCGGCCAGATGCAGTCGGGATGCGGGTAGTCGGCACCCCAGATGATGTTGTCCTCGCCGATCAAGGGCACGATCGGCTCGAGGTACTTGTCCTGCTGGTAGGTGACGTAGCCCTGGCGGCGGAAATAATCCGACGGCTTCATCTTGAAGCCGAGCGCGCGAGCGCGATCGTGGTACTCGGTGTCCAGCCGGTCGAACACGTAAGGCAGCCAGGTCACACCCGATTCGCCCAGCACGAAGTTGAAGTCGGGATACTTCTCGCAGGCGCCCGAAGCCAGCAGCGAGACCAGCACTTCCATGGTGTCGAGCTGGAACAGCGCCGAGCGCACCAGCCGATGCTGGACGGCGTATTCCTTCTCCATCTCCGGCGTATCGGGCGCACGCACCGCCTTGAAGCCGGTGGAGTGGAAGGAGATCGGGAACTTGCATTCCGCCGCCGCCTCCCACAGAGCGTACCAGCCATGGTGATAGAGCGGCAGGCTCATGCGCTTGAAGGCGAGGTCGCCGCCCTTCAGCCCCATCCTGGCGCAGCGCCGCACCTCGTCGGCCGCGGCCTTCGGGTCGGTGTTGGGGATGATGGCGAGCGGGAAGACGCGGTTGGGATCGGCGCGGCGGGCGAAGTCGGCGGCCCAGTCGTTGTAGCGGGCGTTCGCCCAGACGCGCAGCTCGGCGTCGTCGATCAGGTCGTTGATCATCAGGCAGCCGTAGATGATCTCCTTCTCGAGACCGTCACGGTCGAGATCGGCGATGCGCAGCTCGGGCGTGGTCGGCCGCGGCGTGGCGCCGGGATAGCTGTCCCAGACGAAGCCCGCTTCCTTCATCTCGTCGACATGGCCGAACGAGCCCTTGGTGTAGGGCAGGAAGCCCGGCCCGACGCCGTTCCACATGCCGCGGTCCTTGTCGTCGACGAACCAGTGCTGGCCGTCGTTGCGCTCCTCCACGCGCGGCGCGTTCTTCTTCCACTTCGCCGGCGCCTGCGAGGACCAGAGGTCAGCCGGGCAGTAGGTGAGATCGATGTGGTTGTCGCCGGAAATCAGCTTGTGGTGCATGGCGCGCTCCGTGGCAGCGGAAGACGTTAAGCGTTGCACAGACGGCGATATGGTACGGGTGCCCCCTCCCGGCCGCCACCGCGCTTTTCCGCTCAGCGGGTCAAAGCAACCGCAGTCCGGTCGCCGGCTACTCGACGATGACGCCGCAGGCGATGCGGTCGCCGGCGTTGCCGGTGGGGTCGGTTTTGTAGTCGTCGGCGCCGGCGTGGATGATGATCGCCGAGCCATCGGCATCGAACACCGAGTTGGGCTGGCCCTTGACCAGCGTGATCATCGGGTTCGCGATCTCGATGACCAGCTCGCCGCTCGCCGGGATATGCAGGTTGGGCATGTCTCCGGCATGCGACCCCTCTTTCGCCTCGAGGCCGTGCTTGTGGCCCGCCGGATTGAAGTGCGGGCCGGCGCTGGTGAAAGGCGGCTCGCACTTGCCGACGGCGTGGATGTGAAACGCGCGATTGCCCGGCGGCGCGCCCTTCAGCGACAACTTGAGAAGGACGCCGTTCGTCGCCTGGACCAGCTCGACTTGCCCGACCTCCTTGCCGCTGGCGTCCTTGAGCGACGCCTTGGCGGTCTGGGCATGCGCGGAGAAGGATGCAACGCACGCGGCAATCACGGTGAGGCAGCTTGCTGACCAAGCGACGCGCATGGTTCCCCTCCTGACGACAGATACGTGTTGCTTACCAGACGCCCCCCTTGCCGTCGACCGCCTGGCGCAGCGACATGGATTTTGCCGCCCGCTCTCTCCGCCGCTCGGTCTATCCTGCCGGGGGAAAACGAAGAGGGTAGCCGTGACCTTGCCGCTGGAAGGTGTTCGCGTGATCGAGGTGGGCCAGGCCCTGGCCGGGCCACTGGCCGGCGTGCTGATGGCCGACATGGGCGCCGATGTGATCAAGATCGAGAAGCCCGATGGCGGCGACGATGCGCGCATCTGGGGCCCGCCGTTCGGGCCGGACGGCGTCACCTCGCTCTACTTCTACAGCCAGAACCGCAACAAGCGCTCGGTGACGCTCGATCTCAAGGCGGCGGCCGATGTCGACAAGCTCCACAAGCTCTGCGAGACGGCCGACATCCTGATCCAGAACCTGCGGCCGGGCGTTGTCGACGAGATC
>JADHLS010000185.1 GCA_016780605.1 Reyranella sp. | reverse complement strand
CGCCTGGTCGCTGTTGTTCAATGCGGCGACGAGGTCTGTGCCGGCGACGGCGCGGCTCAGCGCCCGGTTGTTGTAGGCCAGGCCCAGGCGCGGCTCGAGCTCGATCGCCTTGCCGTAGTCGGCGATCGCCTTGTCGTAGCCCTTGAGCGCGAACCAGGCATAGCCGCGATTGTAGAAGGCCAGAGGATTGCTGCTGTCGATCGCGATCGCCTGATCGAGCAGCTTCACTGCATCGTCCGACTTGCCCTGCATCGACTGGATGGCGGCAAGATTGATCATGGCGTCGGCGTTGCGCGGATCGATCTTCAGCGCCGCCTCGTAGTCGCGCTCGGCGCCGGCGTTGTTGCCACGGCGGCTCTCCGCCTGGCCGCGGCTGAGCAACGGTACCGCCGATTGCGGCGCCAGCGCGACCGCACGGTTGAGATCGACCATGGCGCGTCCCATATCGCCTAGCTGCGAGAAAGCATCGCCGCGGCTGATCAGCGCCTCGACATTGTCGGGCTCGAGCGTCAGCACCTTGTCGAAGTCCTCGATGGCGCGGTCATAGGAGCGCTTGCGCTCGGCCAGCAGCACGCCGCGGCCGAGGAAGGCGAGCGAGGCCTTGGGATTGGCCTTGATGGCGGCGCTGTACTCGTCCAGTGCCTTGTCGGTCTGGCCGGCGCCGGCCAGGGCGGCCGCGTGTCGGTAGAGGGTCAGCGCGTCGGGATTGGCCGGATCGATCAGGTGATCGTAACGCTGCACCGCATCGATATAATCCTCGCCTGCCAGGGCCTTGTCGCCGAGCGCGGTGCGGGCGATGCCGCGCGTCAGCCGCGCCAGGGCAATCTCCTCGGGCTTGAGCTGGCGGCTCTGCAGGGCGGCGGAGCAGGCAGCGGCACGGCGCTGGGCGTCGGCCTGCGTCGGGAAGAGGGTCGACACGCACTCTTCGTAGACCTTGGTCAGGGCGGGATCGCTGGCGGCGCCGGCTGCCGCGGTTGGCGGCGCGGCAACGGGCGCCTTGGGCGCAGCGGATGCCGGGGCCCTCGTCGTCGCCGGCCGCGACTGCGGAATCAGGCCGAGATGGTCGACCGCCAGATAGCCCACCACCGCGACCAGAAGCGCGGTGGCGAACAACAGAAATTTGGTGCTTCCCGACATCGGTCTCCCCCCATGGAGCCTGCGAAATCTTACACGGTTGCACACGGCGAGCCATCGCCAAGACGGCGGGAAAGCTGCATGCTCGCGGTCGCGTGATCGTCACAGAGTTCCCCCGAGTCGTCCGCGAGATCGAGCACACGCTGATTCCGCTGCGGGACGGCACCCGCCTTGCCGCGCGCCTCTGGCTGCCGCAGGACGCCGAACGCAACCCGGTGCCGGCGTTGCTGGAGTACCTGCCGTATCGCAAGCGCGACGGCACCTTCGAACGCGACGCCCTCACACATCCCTATCTCGCCGGGCACGGCTATGCCGCCGGGCGCGTCGATATCCGCGGTTCAGGCGAGTCGGAGGGCGTGCTCGTCGATGAATACAGCCAGCAGGAGCTCGACGACGCGCTGGAGGTGATTGCCTGGCTGGCGGCCCAGCCGTGGTGTAGCGGCGCTGTCGGCATGTTCGGCATCTCCTGGGGTGGTTTCAATGCGCTGCAGGTCGCGGCGCTGCGTCCGCCGGCGCTCAAGGCGATCGTAACGCTGTGCTCGACCGACGACCGCTATGCCGACGACGTGCATTACATGGGCGGCGCCAAGCTTGCCTCGGCCGACCTTGGGTGGGCGGGCTTCTTCTTCCACGACATGTGCCAGCCGCCCGATCCCGCCCTGGTCGGCGAGCGGTGGCGCGACATGTGGCGCGAGCGCCTGCACAAGGTCCCGCTCTTTCTCGAACGCTGGCTTCGCCACCAGACGCGCGATGCCTACTGGAAGCACGGCTCGGTGTGCGAGGACTGGCAGGCGATCCAGTGCCCGGTCTACGCCGTCGGCGGTTGGACCGATGGCTACAGCAACGCCATCCCGCGCCTCCTCGAGCATTTGAAGGTGCCGCGCAAGGGACTGATCGGCCCGTGGGCGCACGCCTATCCGCATTTCGCCAAGCCCGGCCCGCAGATCGGCTTCCTGCAGGAGATGCTGCGCTGGTGGGACCACTGGCTGAAGGGCATCGACACCGGCGTGATGGCCGAGCCGATGCTGCGGGCCTGGCTGACCGAAAGCCACATGCCCGAGACCCATCACGAAACCTTGCCGGGACGCTGGGTGGCCGAGCCGGCGTGGCCGCCGCCGGGCAACACGCCCCAACGCCTTTTCCTGACGGACGACGGATTGGCCCGCGCGGCCGCCGCGATCGTGCCGCGCAAGATCTGCTCGCCGCAGACGCTCGGCAGCGAAGCCGGCGAATGGTGTCCGTTCGGCCGCGGCAACGACCAGGCGGGAGACCAGAGGCCCGACGACCAGCGCTCGCTGGTCTTCGACACGCCGCCGCTCGGGGAGACGATCGAGCTTCTCGGCGCGCCGGTGGTCACTCTCGACATCGCCTGCGATCGGCCGGTCGCCAACCTCGTGGCGCGCCTCTGCGACGTGCATCCCGGCGGGGAGTCGCTGCGCCTCAGCTTTGGCGTCCTGAACCTCACCCATCGCGACAGTCACGAGGCGCCATCGCCACTCGAGCCCGGCCGACACTATCGCGTGCATATCCGGCTCAACGACTGCGGGGCGAGCTTGCCGGCCGGCCATCGCGTCCGGCTGGCCCTCTCGACGACCTACTGGCCGATGATCTGGCCAGCGCCCGAGGCAGCAACCGTCACGATCGTCGCCGGCACGCTCGACCTGCCGGTGCGGCCGGCGCACCGCGAGGACGCGATGCTGCCGGCGCTGCCCCCTCCGCACACCGCGACGCCGGATCCGCCCACTCGCCCGCGTCCAGGTGTAATGCGGCTCGATCGGCTCGGGCTCGAGATCGAGAGCGAGGGCAAGTACGCGCTCGACCTCAGGGACGACGATCCGCTCACCGCCAGCGCCGCGATGCAGTTCGCCGCAACCAAGCGCCGCGGCGACTGGCAGGTGCGGTTCGAGACCTCGATGCGGCTCTCCTGCACGAAAGACGCCTTCGAGTTGCGGGCAACGCTCGGTGCACAAGAAGGCGAAGCCGAGATCTGCCGCCGCCACTGGACGCTGCGGATACCGCGCAACCTGGTCTAGCGCGCCGCTACCTTGAACGGCCCGATGGCCGCCAGCGTGCACTCGATCCCGCCGGCCTGCTCGCAGGCGCGCATCGCCTGGTCGATCGCGTGCTGCTCGCCCGTCTGCCGCAGCCCGAGGCCGATGCGGCCGTTGCGGCCGATCGCCAGCGCCCGCCAATCGGCGTCGGGCAAGTAGGTGGTGGCAATGCGCTGGCGGTCGGACTGGGAGACGCCGCCGAGATCGTCGAACGTGAGCACATCGACGATGCGTGCGATCTTGGGGATGTGCACCACGACCTCGTCGCCCAAGGCATAGACGAAGCAGGGCCGTTGGGCGATGAATCCGCAGCTCTCGAGCGCCGCGCGCATCGCGGAAAAGTCGGAGGCACGCCCCCAAGCGTGGATCGTGGTGCCGTCGCGGCCGATCGCCATCGCCTTGAAGGGCGCCGCGGGAACGTAGGTCGAGGCAGTCACCTGGCGGATTCCGGCAGAGACCAGCGGTATCGTGTCGGGATCGAGCTTGACGGGTGGCGTCGGCCGGCTGGCTGCGATCCAGGGGCGGGGCGGCATTGGCGGTGGCCGGAATGTCCAGACCACGTCGTTCTCGATGGCATAGATGGCGCAATTGGCAGACGGCGGCGGATTGGGGGTGGCGCGCTTCAGGGCGGCGTTGCAGGCGTCCAGCGCCTCCTTGCGTGCCGTCGCCTCATCGAAGCGCTGGCTCGCCCAGGCGAAATGACCGAACGAGGAAATGGCGAGGGCCTTCGAGGCCAGCCCGGGGAGATAGATGCTGCGGATGCGCTCCTGAGCGCGATCGTCGATGAACGGAATGGCCTCCGGCACCAGCACGCGTTTCGCAGGCGGCTGTGCCGGAGCGCCGGCGACCGCCTGGACGGGCGGCGGCGTGGCCGCGCCGGCCGTTGCCGGTGGCATTGGAGAAAGCCAGCGGACCGCGATCACAGCGGCGGCGGCCAGCACCACGAGCGCGCCCAGCACGGGCACGACGACGCGGGCCTTCAGGCGCCGCGGCGCCGGTGCGGCCGGCGGCGGCGCCGGTGGCGCGCCTTGCGGCGTCAGGCGATAGGCCCGGATCGGCCGGGGGATGTTCTTGACCTGCTGCTCGCCCAGGTCCTCGGCGCCCAACGTCAGCTTGCCGATCAGTTGCTCATAGACACTGGACGACACGCAGATGCCGCCCGCCGGTGCCAGCCCTTCCAGCCGGGCCGCGACATTGACGCCATCGCCCAGCAGATCGGTACCGCTCACCATCACGTCGCCGAGATTGATGCCGATCCTGAGCTGCAGGCGGTTGTCCTCAGGCGCGAGCTCGTTGGCGGTGCGCATCGCCTCCTGGATCTCGATGGCGCAGCGCACCGCCTCGACCGGGCTCGCGAACTCCGCCAGCAGGGCGTCACCCGCCGTATTGAACACGCGTCCGTCGTGCTGCTCGATGAAGATGCTCGCCGTGGCGAAGCGCTGCCGGACCAGCCGGATGGCGTGCTCCTCGTTGCGTGCCGTCATCTTGCTGTAGGCCACCACATCGGTCGCCAGCACGGTGGTCAGGCGCCGCGCGTTTTCCCGCTGCTCCATGGATGCTCTGTCCCCCGACCTCAGCCCCGGATTGCGAGGGTGCGTCATCGGCGGGCGGCGGGCAACAACCGTCGACGCACCGCCTGTGAAGCCGGCGACCCGCGGAACAGGGGTGAAGCGCCGCGCGACGGTGTGTATGGTCTCTGTCGGGATGGTTGAACGCTCTGGAGAATACCGATGACCAGCCGGTGGAGCCGCTGGATCGTCGCGGCATGTGTGGTCGTGGTGCTGGTTGGCGCGGGTGCGTGGTGGTGGACGCGTCCGGCCGCCAAGCCTGCGGCGCCGGCCGCGCCGCCACCGCCGCAGGTCGGGGTCGTCGAGCTCAAGGAGGCCGACGTGCCCCTGCCGCTCGACTTCTCCGGTCGTGTCGCGGGTTTCCGCGTCGTCGAGATCCGCTCCCAGGTGAATGGCATCCTGCTGAAGCGCGAATACCAGGAAGGCGCCGTCGTCGATGTCGGCCAGATCCTGTTCCGGATCGATCCCCGCACCTACGAGGCGGCCCTGGCGCGCGCCAATGCCCAGGCGGCCCAGGCCAAGGCGCAGCTGATCCAGGCCGAGGAGAACTTCAAGCGCCAGGAAGGCCTCGCCGCGCAGAAGGTGGCGACCCAGAAGGCCTTCGAGGATGCCATCGCCGGCCGCGACGGCGCGCGCGCCGCGGTGCTGTCGACCGAGGCCGACGTGGTCACGGCCAAGCTCAATCTCGAATTCACCGTCATCCGCGCGCCGGTGAAGGGCCCGACCAGCCTGGTGTCGCCGGCCGAGGGCACGCTGATCAAGGCGCAGGACACCCTGCTCACCACCATCACCCAGCTCGATCCGGCGTATGTGAACTTCACCTTCACCGACGGCGAGCTGCGCCAGCTGCAGGAGATCGACAAGACGCCAGAGGAGCTGTTCGACTCCAAGAACGTCAAGGTCGAGCTGCAGTTCGGTGATGGCGCCACCTATCCGCAGCCCGGCGCCGTCGACACGCGCTCGCGCACCATCGATCCGCGCACCGGCACCCTGCTCACACGCGCCATATTTCCCAATCGCGACGGCGCGCTGCTGCCGGGCCAGTTCGTGCGCGTGAAGATGACAGGCATCGTCATGCCGAACGCCATCGTGGTCCCCAAGGCCGCGATCTCGCAGGGCCCGCTCGGACCCTACGTCTATGTCGTCGAGGCCGACAACGTGGCGCGCGCCCGTAACGTTCGCCTCTATCGCGAGCTGCCCGACGGCTGGATCGTGCGCAAGGGCCTGAAGAGCGGCGACCGCATCGTCGTCGACGGCGTGATCCGCGTGCGGCCGGGCAATCCCGTCGTGCCGGTGGCGGTGAAGGCAGCGGCCGAGGCCGCCAAGCAATGATCTCGAAATTCTTCATCGACCGGCCGGTCTTCGCCTCGGTGCTGTCGATCGTCATCGTGCTGGCGGGCCTGGTCGCCATGCGCGTGCTGCCGATCGCGCAGTATCCGCAGATCGTGCCGCCCGAGGTCGTGGTCTCGGCTACCTATCCCGGCGCCACCGCCGAGAACATCGCCGCCACCGTCGCGGCCCCGCTCGAGCAACAGATCAACGGCGTCGAGCGCATGCTCTACATGCAGTCGACCTCGACCGGCTCGGGAACGATGAACCTCACGGTCACTTTCGAGATCGGCACCAATCCCGACCAGAACGCCATCAACGTCAACAACCGCGTGCAACGCGCCCAGCCGCTGCTGCCGGGCGAGGTCGTCCGCCAGGGGCTGGTGGTCCAGAAGCGCTCGACCTCGATCCTGCAGGTGCTGACCATGTCGTCGCCCGACGGGCGCTACGACACGATCTACATCAGCAACTACGCGCTGGTGAACGTGCTCGACGAGATCCGCCGACTGCCCGGTGTCGGCGACGCCTCGCTGTTCGGCGCCTCGGACTATTCGATGCGCATCTGGCTCCGGCCGGACAAGCTCGCGCAGTACAACCTGACGCCGTCCGACATCGCCACGGTGGTGCGCGAGCAGAACCAGCAGTTCGCCGCCGGTCGCTTCGGCGAGGAGCCGATGAACCGTCCGCAGGTCTTCACCTACTCGGTGACGACCCCGCCGCGCCTGGTCGATCGCACCCAGTTCGAGGACATCATCATCCGCTCCGAGGAGAATGGCGGGGCGCTGCGCCTGAAGGACGTGGCGCGCGTCGAACTGGGCGCGTTGCTCTACGGCTTCTCCGGCACCTTCAACGGCGCGCCGGCGGTGCCGATCGCCGTCTACCTGCAGCCCGGCGCCAACGCCATCCAGGTGGCGGCGCTGGTCAAGGAGACTATGGAGACCATCTCCAAGCGATTCCCGGTCGGCCTGCGCTACGACATCCCCTTCGATACCACGCGCTTCGTCGAGGTCTCGATCGAGGAGGTGGCGATCACCTTCGTCGAGGCGATCGCGCTGGTCGTGCTGGTGGTGTTCCTGTTCCTGCAGAGCGTGCGGGCGATGATCATCCCGGTGATCGCCATCCCGGTGTCGATCATCGGCACCTTCGCCGGCATGTTCGTGCTGGGCTTCTCCATCAACCTGCTCACGCTGTTCGGCCTGGTGCTGGCGATCGGCATCGTCGTCGACGACGCCATCGTCGTGCTGGAGAACGTCGAGCGCATCATGTCGACCGAGGGCAAGGGCCCGCGCGAGGCCGCCATCCAGGCCATGCAGGAGGTGACGAGCCCGATCATCGCCATCGTGCTGGTGCTGTGCGCGGTGTTCATCCCGGTGTCGTTCCTGGGTGGCCTGGCGGGCGAGCTCTATCGGCAGTTCGCCGTCACCATCGCGGTGTCGGTGGTGATCTCGGGCGTGGTGGCGCTGACCTTGACGCCGGCGCTGGCGGCGCTGCTGCTGAAGCAGGCGCATGGGCCGCCATGGGCGCCCTTCGCCGCCTTCAACCGCCTCTTCGGCTGGCTGACGGCGCGCTACACCGGCGGCGTGGGCTTTCTGTTGAAGCGCACGGTATTGGGCGTCGCCGGCCTGGTCATCGTGCTGGGACTGACCTGGAGCCTGTTCCTGCGCGTTCCGGGCAGCCTCGTGCCGGCCGAGGACCAGGGCTACGTCTTCATGGTGACGATCCTGCCGCCTGCCGCCTCCATCTCGCGCACCCGCGAGGTCACGAGAGAGGCGACCGAGGCGCTGATGAAGAATCCCGCGGTCGCCCATGTCGTCACCTTCTCCGGCTTCGACCTCCTGTCGCGCGCGCTCAAGACCAATTCCGGCATCTCGTTCGTGACGCTGAAGGACTGGTCGCAGCGCACGGATCCCAAGGAGGACGCCCGCAACCTGGCGCCGGCACTGTCGGCGCTGAACGCCAAGTTCAAGGACGGCATCGTCATCGGCTTCAACCCGCCGCCGATCATCGGCATCAGCGTCACCGGCGGCTTCGAGTTCTTCCTGCAGGACCGCTCGGGCGGCTCGCTGGCGGCGCTCTCCGACGCCACGAACAAGGTGGTCGCGGCGGCGAATCAGCGGCCCGAGCTGCGCGGCGTCTCGACCACCTACACCGCAGCCGTGCCGCAGTACCGCACCGACGTCGACCGCGAGAAGGCGAGGGCCCTCGGCATACCAATCAACGTCATCTTCGACACGATGCAGAGCTCGTTCGGCAGCCTCTATGTCAACGACTTCTCGCTCTATGGCCGCACCTATCGCGTCAGCCTGTCGTCCGAGGCCGACTTCCGCGAGAGACCGGACGATCTGCGGCACGTCTTCGTGCGCTCGGATACCGGCGCCATGGTGCCGCTGAACGAGCTCGTCACCTTCACCCGTGTGCTGGGGCCCGACACCGTCGATCGCTTCAACATCTTCCCGGCCGCCAAGATCCTGGGCAGTCCCGCACCCGGCTACTCGTCGGGCCAGGCGATCGCGGTCATGCAGGACGTC
>JADHLS010000184.1 GCA_016780605.1 Reyranella sp. | reverse complement strand
CGCCAGGGCGAACACATAGGCTTCGTGGCTGTCGTAATGGGCGTTCAACAGCGTCGTTGCGATGATCCCGGGCGAGGCCGCGGTCATGAAAGTGCCGAGCGGCGCCGACGGCAGCTTGTCGAGAGCGGCACGAAACATGCGGATTTCGTCCTCGGCCGGGGCGAGGTCCTCATAGCGGACATCGGCGATCGCCTGGGGCGCGTTCGAGACCTTGGCGCGCCGCGGATAGCGGTGGGGAAGCTGCGCCAGCAGGGTCGGGAAGTCGGTGTAGTCGCGCGGACGCGGCCGCTTGGATTCGCCGCCGAAGCCCTGCATGCGCTGAGCGACGTAGGTCTGGAAGCCGACGCGCGGCTGCTCGCCGTCATTCACGATGTCGATGCCGCTTGCCATCTGCTTGTCGACGACGTAGCGCACCGCACTTTCGCTCTGCCGCCTGAGCTCGGCGCGGTCGATCGCCTGTCCGTCCTCGTCGCGGATCAGGAGATCGGTCAGCACCGCGTTGCGCGGCAGGCTGCCGACGTGGGTGGTGAGAATGCGATCGTCGCTGCGGCGCATGTCTGCCTCCGTCTTCTCAGCAGCGTTACGGCAGCTCCAGCCGCACTGAGACCGCGGCGCTCGCGATCACCGCCGGGTCATTGTTCTCCGGATCGGGAATGTCGAGCCCGCCCTTCACCGCCTTCACCGTGACGATGCCGTGCGGCAGCGACGTCCGCACCTTCTCCAGATCGACCTTGTCGGGCTGCTGCACGCCGATCGTGACGTCGACGAACATGCCGGTCTTGGGGTTGACCTTGAGGCTGCGGATCATGGCGAGCGAGCTGTGGTGCAGCGCATCCTGCACCGCGCGCAGGGCGGCCTTGGTGTAGTCGCCGCCGTGCAGGTCGTTGCCGGTGCCGAGCTCGAGGATGACGCGTTTGGCTGGCATGGTTGTCTCCTCAGAGATCGAGCCGCACGACGGCGGCGGCCTGGGCGATCACCGTCTTGTCGGTGCCCGCTTCGTTGGGGATCTCCAGGCCGCCCTCGACCACCTTTACCGTGCCGGTGCCGTGCGGCAGCACGGCCAGCACCTGCTTGGTGTTGACCAGGTCGGGCTTGGGCACGCCGATCAGCACCTCGACCTGCATGTCGTCGCTCGACTTGCCGACCGCCGTCGCCACGGTGAGCGAGTTGTGCCACAGCGCATCGCGCAGGGCGCGGACCGCGGCCTTGGTATAGTCACCGCCGCGGATGTCGGTGCCCATGCCGATCTCGAGGGCCACTCGTTTCAACGCCATGGTATTTGTCTCCCTCTAACCCTGTGCCAGCCCCGCCTTGATCAGCAGCGGCTTCACGTCGACATAGTACTTTTCGGCGAACGCGCGGTACTCGGCCGGGCTCTTGTACCACGGCAGCTGGAGGAACTGCTCCAGGTAGGCGTTGACCTTGGGATCGCCCATAGCCTCCTTGAAGGCGACGTAGATCGCTTCGGCGATTTCCGGCGCCATGCCCTTTGGCCCGACGATGCCGTAGGGGCTTTGGCCCACGACGTTGATGCCGCGCTCGATTAGGGTCGGTGCATCCCTGTACTTGGCAATGCGCTGCTCGGTCGCCATGGCGAGGATGCGGCACTGGCCGTTGTCGACGAACGGCGCCCATTGCGCGGCGTCGGCCAGGAAATGCACCTGCTCGCTCAGCAGCGCCTGCATCCATTCCGCGCCGCCCTTGTAGGGCACGTGAGTGAATCGGGAGCCGGTCGCCTGTTCGACCTCGATCATCATGAGCTGGCCGGTGCCGCCCACGCCCGACGTGCCGTAGTTGAACTTTTCGGGCTCCTTCTTGCCGGCGGCGACCAACTGGTCGAGCGTCTGCCACGGCGCGTTGGACTTCACGACGATGCCCAGCGTGTAGCCCGAGAGGCCACAGACATAGGTGAAGTCCTTGAGCGGATCCCAGTTGGTCTTCTGGTAGTGCGGATAGCGCAGGCTGTTGATGCTCATGCAGGCAAGCGTCTGGCCATCGGGCTTGGCGTTCAGCAGCATGGCGGGCGCCAGCGTGCCGGCGGCGCCCGCCTTGACGTCGACGATGACCTGCTGGCCCAACAGCTTGGTCACCGTCTCGCCCAGCATGCGGATGTGCACGTCGGTGACGCCACCCGCAGCGAAGGGATTGTAGATCGTGATCGGCTTCTCCGGCTTCCAGCGCGCCTGCGCGCGGCCGAGCATCGGGGCGCCGAACGCAGTGGTGCCGGCAAGAGCCGTGAACTGGCGACGCTTCAGCACGATCTGCCTCCTGGACTCTTTCACACAACAAGACGGCCGCTGAGCGCGGCCGTCCGTCATCCTAACAGTCCAAATGAAGCGCCGTTAGGGGCTACTTCTTTCGCAGTGCGTCCAGGCTCCACGGGCCGGGGCCTGCCGCTGCAAGGTACAAGAATACGAAGCAATAGAGCACGGCGAGCTCGCCCCGGTTGAGAATCGGAAAGAAGCCCTGCGGCGCGTGCGCCATGAAATAGGCGACAGCCGTCATGCCCGAAGCGATGAAGGCGGCGGGGCGGCTGAACAGTCCGAGCACCAGCAGGATGCCGCAGACGAGCTCGATGTAACCGGCGTAGCCCGGCCACGAGTTCAGATTGAAGGTTGGCGGCACTACCCCGGCTGGAAATTTGAGCAGCTTGCCGGTGCCGTGCTGCAGCAGCAGCAGGCCAGACATGATGCGCAAGATGCTGAGCAGGCGTGGCGCCCAGCTGGTCGCAAGTGCATCGAGGTTCATCTTTGTCTCCCACTTGGTTTCTCGATGAACCCATTCATGAAACGTACCTGGACCGACGACAAGTCAACGCTTCGCGACCTGGTTACGGTTTCGCAACCGGCTGCGGCGGGCCGGTCGGGTGAGACGGGGCTGGCGGCACGTCCTCGGGACCGCCGGGTTGGGGCAGTTCGGGCGGGATCGGGTCGGTCTTGCCCGGCGGCGGCGGTGCGGGCTCGGGCTCGCGCGGTGGTCTGCTCATGGCGTCCTCCTGAAAAAGGAATGCCCGCCATTCGAGCGGGCATTCCCTCGCATTCAGGACAAGTGGCTACTCATCCATCTGCTGTGGCTGGTCGGGCTTCTGGCCCGGCTGCTGGTTGGGCTGCTGTTTTTGACGCTGCTGCTGCTGACGCTGTTGGCGCTCGCGCTGCTGCTGGTCACGGTCCTGTTGGGACTGCTGTGGGTTGCGGTCCTTGGGATCGTTCATCGCTCGCCCTCCATGGTCTGCGGCAGCGTCCGGGATTGGACACTGCGCACAGAAAACGCCTCCGCGGCGAGCCGGGTTGCCCACAATATCTGGGGTCAGTTTTCCGCAACCTTGCCGATACGCTCGACAGCGAGCCTCAGCCGTGCCGCGTCGCGATCGAGAAAAGTCTTGAAGTCCGGCGCATCGAGATAAGCAATCGGCGTCTCGACCTTCTCCATCGCCTCCTTGAACTCGGCATCCTCGACCGTGCGTTTCACCGCCTCGCGCAAGGCCGTCATGACGGGCTGCGGCACACCCGCCGGCGCAAACAGGCCCGACCATATGTAGAAAGTGGCGTCGTAGCCCAGCTCCTTCATGCTGGGCACGTCGGGCATCGCCGGCAGTCGCTCGTCGCCCCAGACGGCGAGCGCGCGCATCTTGCCGGCCTTGATCTGCCCGATTGCCGGCGCGGGGCCTGAAGCCAAGGCGTCGATCTGGCCGGCCAGCAGCGCCGCCACGGCGGGCCCGCCACCCTGATAGGGAATGTGGAACATCTTGATGCCGGCGGCTTGGGCGAAGATCTCCATGGCGACGTGCAGGGTGCCGTAGACGCCGGACGAGCCGTAATTGATCGTGCCGGGCTTGGCTTTCGCCGCGTCGACCAGGTCCTTCAGCGTCTTGTACGGCCCGTCGGCGCGTACCACGAGGACGGTAGGATCGGCAGTGATCAACGCTACCGGCGCAAACTGATCGAGCTCGTAGGCAGCGGGACGACCCTGCAGGCGATCGGCCACGGGCAGCACCGAGATGGACGACAGCGCGAGCAGCATCGTGTAGCCGTCAGGCATCGCGCGTGCGGCTTGTGCCGTGCCGACCGAGCCGCCGGCGCCCGCCTTGTTCACGACCACGACCGATTGCTTGACCAGTCGCCCCATCACGTGGGCGAGCGGTCGTGCCGTGATGTCGGCAACGCCGCCCGGCGGAAAGGGCACGATGATCTGGATGGGTTTCGTCGGATAGGCGTCCTGCGCCGCTGCCGGCCACGGCAAGAGCAGGCTCGCGGCTACGAGCGTGCGCCGTTTCATCGCTCCTCCCTTTGTTCTTGGTTACTTCGCGCCGGCCTTGGCGGCCCCTTCCTTCGTGCCGGGATAGGTCGCCGTGAAGCCGAATTCCTTGGTCAGCGCGTCGGGCAGAGCGATCTTGTCGAGATCGGCGAGGCCGGCGGACTTATCGGGCTTCAGGCCGAGCACCAGCGGTCCCTTGGGCGATTTCCAGTCGCCCAGAAAAGAGGCCACGGCGTCGAGCGCCTTCAGTGTGTCGGGGCTTTGCTGTTGCGCGGCGAAGGCGGCTATGCCCGCGAGCGCCGTCTTCACCATGTCGTCGGGCGTCGTGCCTTCCTCCTTGGCCCACGCCGGCAGGAGCTTGGCGAGCAGGCCGGTGTCGTCGACCGTGAGCGAGGCCTGGCGCAAGCGGCCGTCATCCTTGGCGCCGGCCACTTCGCTGGTCTTGTCGCTGACATTGTCGACCACCAGCGACAAGGCGATCTTGGCCAGGCCGCGCATGCCGATCTCCAGCGCCTTGACGTCGAGCGTCCTGGCCTTGGGATCGAGGCGATAGTCGAGCGCGAGGTCGAACGGCACGTTGGGCACGCCGTAGGGCTGCAGGGCGGTGAACATCTCGTCGGTGCCGGTCATGCCCTCGAGCTTGACCTTGGCGAAGCGCGGCGCTTCGTCCTCCTTGGCATCCTTCTTCAGGCGATCGAAGTCGAGCTCGTCGACCGTCACCTTCTGGATCTTGACCGTGCTCTCCTTGTCGCCGGTCGCTGCATTGGCCGGAATGACCGCGACGACGTCGTTCAGGACGAAGCCCGAGCTGCCGAGTGGCGCGGCATTGGAGTAGGTGAGGCTCTTCAGCTCGAACTGAGGTTTCAGCTCCTTCTCGAAGCGCTCCAGTCCGTTCTGCGCGCAGGCCGCGGTCGCCAGCGCGAACACCAGAAGCGCCGACGTGATGCCCGTCCAGATCGACCGCATGCGAAATTTCCCCATCCGTGGTGCGCGCGCGGACCTTAGCATCGCCGCATGACGGCGGCTAATCACGGTCCGGCTATTCGGCGGCCCGGCCGCGTTCGGTCGACATCGCGTACTGTCGCTCGAAGCGCTCGTTGGCCATCAGCACCAGGCCGAATGTGACGACGAGAGTGCAGACCGTGGTGAAGTAAAGGGCATAGCTCTGGGAGATGGCGGAGACGCTCGGCTCGATCATATCCATCCCCTGGGCGAGCACCAGCAGCGCGCGTGTCAGCCGGGCGACGGCGATGCCGGCCAGAGCGACGGCGGCAACCGGCCGACTGCTCAGGCCGTCGACGCGCCGGCCGCGCCAGGTCTCCCACGCCGCCGCCAACGCCAGCATGAAAACGAACAGCGAGAACACGACTGATTGAGCGCGCGCCACCGGCGCGACCTGCCAGGCGACCGTGAACAGAGCGGCAAAGACGATGACGATGGCCGCAATCATCACGCCCATCAGCTCGGGCTTCATGGTCGGGTCGTTGAACCGGCGCATGCTCATCCACATGGTGGCGAACCCCGCGACGAACAGCGCGTCACCGGCCAGGATCATGCGGAACGAGGTATCCGGCCCGCGCAGGGTGAACAGGAAGGTGCCGACGCTGCTCAGCACCAGGGCAAGCGTCCAGCCGCGCAGGCCGGGACCTTCGCGATGGTGATACCAGGTGAGCAGGGAGACACCGGCTGCCGCTATTGTGACGATGATGCTGACGAGATGCAGCGTGTGTGGGTGAAGGATCAGCATGCGTGCCTAGGACCGCTCGATCTGCGCGTCGAGCCATGTCCGGGCGGCGTGCAGCTCGCGGAAGATCTGCAGCGGCCGGCGCGCCACCGCCGCCTGGGCGAAGATCTGGGCCTGCGCGTAGCTCTCGTCCGAAGCGGCGACGATCGCCAGCGGTCCGATCTGGCCGTGCTGGGCGTAGAACATGACGCGCTGCCCCAGTGCGCGCAGGTTGTCCTCGGAAAGCGCCATCGGCGAAGCGGTGATCTCGAAGATCTTGGCGTACGCCATGCCGCCATCGGCCGTAACACCGGCGAAGTACTGCTCGATATCGGCCACTGTCACCGGCTCCTTGGCGACGGCGACGACCAGCCGTTGAGGGTGCGAAATCGTCCACTGGACGGGCATGGTGCGAAAATAACACCGCAACCACCCCGCGGCCACGGCAACCGTCCAGCAACATTCATGCGATCCCGACGTTGCCGATTCGAGCAACGACCGGAGGAACCGATGAATGCTCGCGACGAGACCATCCGCGACAAGCTCCTGGAGCGCCTGACGACCCTGGGGGTCGATGTGCGCAACCTCGCCGTGGAGGTCGAGCACGGCATGGTGATCGCCCGGGGCTCGGTGCCTGACGAGCAACAGCGCCAGCGGGCGATGGACGCCCTGATCGGCGCGCACGAGCTACAGATCGCCATCCGCCCTGTCGCGGCCAGCGACAGTGACGACGGCCGGGGTCGTTCGCCAATTACCGGCACATCGGCCGAATCGGCCCACCAGAGCCGGCGCCAGACGGACCCGACCTAGCACCAACGAGGCGCGCCAACGAACCGCGCCAACGAACCGCGCCAACGGGCCGCGTGACGGCAAGGACCGGGTGGCGGCATAGTCCTCCCGTGGGGGAGTACCATGCGAATCCGCGTTCTTGTCGTCCTCGTGATGGCCATGCTGCTGGCTGGGCCAGCGGCTGCCGAAGTCCTGCCGATACCGCCCGGCTGGCAGATCGAGCGGGCCATCCTGCTGTCCCGCCACGGCGTGCGCTCGCCGCAGAGATCGGCCGAGGAGATCGACCGGAACGTCGCCACGCCGTGGCCGACTTGGCCGGTGCCGCCGGGCTTCCTGACGCCGCGCGGCGCGGAGTTGATGCGCCTGATGGGCCGCTACTATCGCGTCCTCTATGGCGGCCGCGGCCTCATCGAGGCCTCCATCTGTCCGCTGCCCAACACGGTCGTGGCCTGGACGGACATCGACCAGCGCACGCGGCAGAGCGGCGCGTCCTTGCTGACCGGCATGTATCCGGGCTGCACCAATCCGCTCCTGCGCAACCAGGATGACTTCACCGTTCCCGATCCGCTGTTCCATCCCCAGCCGACCGCGTCCTGTCCGATGGATCTCGCGGCCAATCGCGCGGCGGTGCTGCAGCGCATCGGCGGCAACTTCGACTCGGTGCTGCGCGAATACGGCCCACAGCTGAGCCTGATGCAGGCGACCCTTTGCCCGCCCGGTCTGGCGGCGGCCGGCGGGCAGTGCGGCCTGCGCTCCGAGCCGTCGGCCGTTGTGGCGGGCCGGCCGGGCAGCGTCCATATCTCCGGTCCCATCGGCATCGGCTCGGCCGCCGCCGAGACCTTCCTGATGGAAAGCGCCGAGGGATTGCCGGCAAGCCAGGTCGCCTGGGGGCGGCTCAGCGGCGATGCCGAGCTTCGCACCCTGCTCGAACTTCAACGCCTCGCCATGGACCTCGAGCAGAAGACGCTGCCGCTCGCGCGCCAGCACGGCTCGAACCTCTTGGCGCAGATCTCGGCCAGCCTGCAGGACGGCCACAAATTCCCCGGTTTGCTGCGGCTTGCCGAGCCGGTGCGGCTTGGCCTGCTGGTCGGCCACGACACCAACATCGCCAGTGTCGCGCGGCTGCTCAATCTCGAATGGCAGATCGCGGGCTTCCAGCCCAACGACGCTTCGCCCGGCGGCGCGCTCGCCTTCGAGCTGCTCAAGGACCGGACCGGCCGGCGCTACGTTCGGCTCGCCTACTACGCGCAGACGCTCGATCAGATGCGGCGGCAGACCGTGCTCGACTTCGAGAACCCGCCGGGCCTGGTTGCGGTCGACCTGCCGGCCTGCGCCCGCGATTCCGTCGACAGGGCCTGTCCGCTGGAGCGCTTCATCGCCATTGCCAACGAGGCGATCGATCCCGCCTGCGTGACCGTCAAACCCTAGCCTTCTCGGCGAGGCTGGTGTCGACGCAGGTCTCGAAGGGAATGTCGCGTTTCAGGGTGCCGAAGGCGCGCATCGCCGCATGCAGGCGATCGTAGCCTTCGCGGCGGATCACGGGGTCGGTGCCCCACAGGTTGAGCTTGCGATAGCGCTCGATCGCGGCGGCGAAGATCGCTGGGCTGACATCGGGAAAGTAGCTCTGAAGGGTGCGCGCGATCTCGGGCGCCGGCGTCGCGGCGAACCAGCCGAGCGTGCGGTGCAGACCGCGCGTCATCTTCAAGAGCTCATCGGCGCGCCGCTGCAGCGTCTCGCGCCGCGTCACCAGGGTCGTGTAGGCGGTGAGGCCGCGCGTGGCGGCGGCGTACCAGACGTAACCTGCCCCCGAGGCGAGAAGCTCCTCGGCATAGGGCTGGAAGAGCTGTGCC
>JADHLS010000183.1 GCA_016780605.1 Reyranella sp. | reverse complement strand
GAAGTGCGTGTGGGGCAAGGGCACGGCGAGAAAGGAAAAGTGGACGCCGCAAAAGAACTGGTGGTACTTCCGCACGCCGCAGAGCTCCAATCCGCAGCTCGAGGACGAGCTGGCGACGATCCGCTGAAGGACCGATGAGCTTGCCCAAGATCCTGGTCGAGACCGCCTCGCCCGTCACCACGATCATCATCAATCGCCCACAGGCGAAGAACGCGCTCGACAACGAGGCCGCGCACGCGCTCGCATCAGCGTTGAAAGCATTCGAAGCCGATCCAAATGCGCAAGTGGCGGTGCTCACCGGCGCCGGCGGCGCCTTCTGCGCCGGTGCCGACCTGAAGGAGCTGGGAGCCGGAACGGACTACTTCCCATGGGCCGGCAGCGACGAGGGCCCGCTACGCGCGCCGCTTTCCAAGCCCGTGATCGCCGCCATCGAGGGCCACGCCTGCGCGGGCGGCTTGGGTGTGGCCCTGTTCTGCGACATCCGCATGGTCGACGACACCGCGACCTTCGGCGTGTTCTCGCGTCGCTGGGGCGTGCCCATGAGCGACGGCACGACGGTGCGGCTGCCGCGCATCGTTGGCCAGGGCCATGCCCTCGACATGCTGCTGACGGGTCGCGCCGTCGGCGCAGACGAAGCCATCGCCATCGGGCTGGCGACGCGGAAGGTGGCGCGCGGCACGACACGCGTGGAGGCGGAGAAGCTGGCACGGCAGATCGCCGGGTTCCCAACGATCGCCATGACGTCGGATCGCCAATCAGCCTATGAAAGCTTCGATCGCGACCAGGCCTCGGCGATACGGCGGGAAATGGAACTGTCGCTGACGGCGCGGCGGCAGGAATCGCGAAAAGGCGCGGCGCGTTTCGCCAAAGGCGAGGGCCGGCACGGCAAGTTCGAGAGGCAGTGAATGCGGGCGTTGGTTTGTGAGGCCTATGGGCCGATCGAGAGTTTGAAAGTCACGGAGCTGCCGGTGCCCGAACCGAAGGCCGGCGAGGTTCTTTTGAAGGTCGGCGCGGCCGGCGTCAGCTTTGCCGCCATGCTGGGCGTCCAGGGAAAGCACCAAAACAAGCCGCCCCTGCCTTATGTACCGGGCAACGAGATGGCGGGTCATATCGTCAAGCTGGGGCCCGGCGTGAGCGGCTTCTCCGTCGGCCAGCGCGTCATGACGGGCGTCAGCCAGGGCGCATATGCGGAATTCGCGGTGGCCACGGCTGTCAACGTCGTGCCCATTCCCGAGACCATGCCCTATGCCCAGGCGACCAACTTTCCGACGCTCTATCCGACGGCCTACGGCGCCCTGAAGTGGAAGGCAGACATGCAGCCCAGCGAGGTGCTGCTGGTGCACGGCGCGGGTGGCGGGTCTGGACTGACAGCGATCGAGGTCGGCAAGGCGATGGGTGCCATCGTCATCGCCTCGGCTGGCGGCGCAGACAAGCTGCAAGCCGCGCGCGACGCCGGCGCCGACCATCTGATCGACTATCGCAAGGAGGACCTGCGCGGCCGCGTGCTCGATCTCACGGGCGGTCGCGGCGCCGACGTGGTCTACGATCCGGTCGGCGGCTCGGCCTTCGACGTATCACTGCGCTGCGTGGCGCCCGAAGGACGTCTGATACCGATGGGCTTCGCCAGCGGCACGATCCCGCAGATTCCCGCCAACATCCTGTTGGTCAAGAATGTGACAGTGATCGGCTTCTACTACGGCTACTACACGGGATGGGGTGGACGCGGCGAGCCGACGCCCAAGGACGCGGAGTCGCTTGCCAAGCGCCGCGCCATGGTTGCCGCGGCTCAGGCCGAATTGATGCGTTGGTTCACCGAGGACAAGCTCAAGGCCGCAATCGCCGGTACTTTCGACCTCGCCGATTGGGTCCAGGGCTTCAAGCTGATCGAGGAACGTACCGTCGTTGGCAAAGCCGTGCTTGTCCCCTGAGGGGTGAGCTCGTCTCCCCCGAGGGAGGCTTGTTCCGCAAAGCCGTTCCGGCATAGTTGTCATCGGAATGCCGGTGCAGTGGACCGTATCCCACCCGACTCGCCTGGTGATCGCCATCGCCAAGGGAGAGCTTCGGCTTATGGACATCGAGACCTATCTCGATGAAGTGGTCACCGCGAATGCGCTGGCGTACCGCAAGATATTCGACATGTCCCAGGCGACTCCCAAGCTCAGCGATGACGATCTATTGGCGCTGGGCGCGCGTATCCGTGCCTATATCGCACTGGGCCAGATCGGCCCCCTCGCCATCGTCGCCACGACCGATGAAAGCTATGAACAGGCGATGATGTTTGCCACCCTTGCCGTCGCCGACCGACCGTTGAGGATCTTCCGCGAGCTCCATCTCGCGCGCCAGTGGCTGGACGCCCAGCTCGAGCCCTAGAGAATCCTTGGGAACAGTGCGCACTCGAGCCTGTCGCCCGGCTTGAGCCCATGGCCGTCGATGGGCGGTGAAATCTGGCCAAGGCGCGCCGCGTAGCGCGCATCGTCGCCGCACCACCGGGTTGCCCAGGCGCGTCGGCGGCGCACTGACGAGAGATTGCCGGCGGCACCGTGCAGCGTAAGCGCGTGGAACGCGACGACATCGCCCGGCTCCATGTCCCAGGCAAGGAATTCGTGCCGCTCGCGCTCAGCATCGAGGTCCGGCAGCGGTTCGAAGCGTGCGTCCTGGACGGCGAGATCGACTCCGCCCTGGCGGAAGAACTTCGGCTGGAACCAGCGCCCCCAACGATGCGAGCCTTTGACGTACTCCACGCAAGTCGCGCGATCGACGGGATCCAGCGGCAGCCAAAGCGAGACAATCTGCTCGCCATCGATCGGATAGTAGGGCTGGTCGTGATGCCAGGGCGTGCGCTCGCGCGTCCCGGGTTCCTTCACCAGCAGATGGTCATGGTAGTAGATGACCTCGCGCGAGCCCATCAGGCGCTGGGCGATCTCGGATGCCGGCGAATTGTGGACGAAGTCGCGCGCCGCCTCATGCCGCTGCCAAAGCTGGAAATCGACGAAGAACAGGCCCGGCGCCCCTTGCGGCGTGTTGAGCCGAACCATGGGTCCGGGTGCGGCGATATCGGCATCCACGGCCTTGCGCAGGCGCTCGATCCCGCCGCGCGCCACAGCCCCGCGCCGGCAGATCGCGCCGTCGACGCGATAGCGCGCGACCTCTTCGTCGGACGGCAAACGCCCCAGCACAGGCCCCCAAAACTGCCGCCGCGCCCCTTGCCGGCGGCGAAGCGCGCGGCGCCGGAGCGGGTCTCGGCCTGCAGGGCGGGAAGGCCCCGGCGCGCTTCGTTGACGAGCGCCCCGGCGACCTCGAGGCCCCACTGCTCGTAAGAGGAGCGGCGATCCGAGCGCATGCAGATCTGGGGAAAGCGTGCGACCTGCTCGGCGAGCGCGATCGCCTCCGCCAGCGCCTGGCCCTGTGGCACCAGCCGGTTCGCCAAGCCCCACTCGTAGGCTTCGCGGGCCCCAACCTCACGACCGGTCAGGATCATGTCTAGCGCCCGGCTGTGACCGATCAGGCGCGGCAGGCGCACCGTGCCACCGTCGATCAACGGCACGCCCCAGCGTCGGCAGAAGACGCCGAACTTGGCGGTCTCGGATGCCACACGCAGGTCGCACCACAGGGCGAGCTCGAGGCCGCCCGCGACAGCGTAGCCTTCGACGGCGGCGATCACTGGCTTGGACAGCAGGTGCCGGGTCGGTCCCATCGGCCCCGGACCCTCGACGTCGTGCAGTGGGACGTCCGCCTCGGGCCTGGAGCGGGCGGCGACTTTGAGGTCGTATCCGGCACAGAACACGCCGCCGCGGCCGGTCAGGACCGCCACCGACTGGCTGTCGTCGGTATCGAAGGCCAGGAAGGCCTCACGCAGGCGTTCCGCCGTCTCCGGATCCACGGCATTGCGTGCCTCGGCGAAGCGGTCGATGGCGACGATCGTGATGGGTCCCTGCTTGTCGACCGCAACCTTGGCCATGGCTGCCTCTTGGAGTTAACGCCCTTGCATCATCCGTAGCGGCGTATAGACCAGCACGGTCTCGCCCTTTTGGTTTTTCACCAGGTTGGTGGTGCGCACAAGAGCGCGCATCGGATCCTTGGAGGTCGGCTTGATCTCGGAGAGCTCGATCTCGACGTGGATCGTGTCCCCGACATAGGTCGGGCCCTTGATGTCGAAGCCCATCGACAGGAAGGCAAGCCCGGTGCCCTGCAGCGTGGTGGGAATGACGAGGCCCTCGGCCATCGAGTAGACCAGCGCCCCGGGGACCGGATGGCCGCCGCGCATGGGCGCATGCTCCTTCACGTACTCCTTGTTGGTAAACAATTCCTCGGAAAAGCCGCAAAGAGTGACGAAATTCAGCAGATCAGCCTCGAATAACGTGCGCCCGTAGGTGACGAAGCGATCGCCAATCTTGAGCTCGCGCCAGTTCCAGCCCTCGCCCAGCTGCTTCATGGTCGTGCTCGTCAGTGGGCGTGGGCGGCCGGTTGGGCGCCTTCAGCCAGCACGTAGAGCCTGCTGCAATAGGGGCACTCCACGCGTCCCTCCGCACCCAGGTTCAGGTAGACTTTAGGATGGCCCAATGCACCGCCCCCGCCATCGCAGGCGACGCGGTCAGTATCAACAGTGATGACTTCAAAAGGCTCCGTCACGATCTCTCTCCTTTCACGCCGGGCGATGATAGCGGTCACCGCGGCCACGGTCATGCTTTCCGCCTGCGCCCCAACGGTCCAGCCCAGGGTTTTGGGGAACGGATTTGGCAATGGATTGGCGCATTCGCCGACGCTGACCACTGATCGTTATGTCGCAGCTGACGGCACGTCGCTGCCTGTCACCGTCTGGCCAGCCGACCCGGGCCCACCGAACGCCGTGATCCTCGGCCTGCACGGTTACGGCGACTATCGCAATGCCTGGGACGAGCCGGCGCAGATCTGGGCCAAGGATGGCATCACCACCTACTCGTACGACCAGCGCGGCTTCGGCGGCAGCCCGACGCGCGGCCGTTGGCCGGGCACCGAAGCTCTGGTTGACGATGCCAAGGCGATGCTTGTGCTGCTGCACGCCAAATATCCGGGCGTTCCGGTGTACCTGGCCGGCGAGAGCATGGGCGGGGCAGTGGCGCTCGTCGCTGCCGACCAGGATGCCGAGATCGATGGCCTGATCCTGCTCGCCACAGCGCTTCGCTCGCGCGACACATTCGGTCCCGTCATCAGCGGTGGCCTGTGGTTCTTCGCGCACACCATTCCGTGGATGCCGTCGGGGCCGACCTCGATCGACTACCAGCCTACCGACAACCCCAAGACGCTGGACAAGCTGCGCAACGATCCGCAGATGCTGCGCCAGACGCGGCTCGACATGGCCTATGGCCTGGTTGACCTGATGGACGCCGCCCGCGCCTCCGCCGCCAATGTGAAGGTGCCCTTTCTCATGCTGCACGGTCTCGCCGATCGCATCGTGCCCCAAGAGCCGGTCAAGGCCGCCATCGAGGTCATGCCACGGCGACCAGATTCCCAGCTCGGCTTCTACAAGAAAGGCTATCACCTGCTGTTGCGCGACAAGGAGGGCAAGGCCGTCGCGGTGGACGTGGCTGCCTGGATCGCCAACCACGAAGCACTACTACCGTCGGGCGCGGAAGCTGCCCGGTCCCAGCCCGACATGGCCGCCCTGTGGGGATCGAAGCGAAGCCGCTAGGCGGCGCAGCGCACCACGACCGTGCCAGTGCCGCGCACCACGCTGGCGTCGCCGCGTGTCGGCATGTTGTCCATGTTGAGCACGGTGTAGTTGCCCTTGCACATGGCGAGCGCGCGCGTCTGGCAGCCACCCGGCATGCCGCAGGTGATCTGGATCGCCTCCTTACCGTCGGTCCAGGTGACCATCTTGGCGTCGGTGTCGGAGCTTGGATCGGGGCCAACCGCGCGCTTGGGATCCGCACAGGCTGCGGCCAGAGCCGCCATGCCGAGGATAAGCATCCACCGAACCGTCGCACGCGTGACCATGTCTTCTCCCCCGTTTTGTCCGTGGTCGACCGGACGCAGCAGAGTACCTCGCGGCGAGCGCCTCGTATAGTCTCGCGGCCGAAACGCTCTCGGAGAACGCCAAGATGCGCGCCGCCCGCGCCTTTTCCTTGCTGCTTCTGCTGGCGGCACCGACCATCGCTGGCGCCCAGCCCACCAACGAACAGCTCGCGGCGCGCTGCGCCGAGCTCGGGGCCATCTTCGACCGCTATGGCACGCGCCGCAGTGAGGGGTCCGGCGGCCCCGACATGATCAGATTGGGCGCCGGTATCGACTGCCAGAAGGGCCGCTATGCCCAGGGCATCAAGGCGCTCGAAGACCTTCTCGACCGCAATCGGATCCCCTATCCGCCGATGCCGAGTGGCTGAAGGGACGGCTAAGCTCAGCCATCGACGACGCCCCGGCTCTCGATCTCGACCAGTAGGCCCGGCACCGCAAGTGCGCTGACGGCCACCAGCGTCGACGTGACCACCGAGCCCTTGAGCGCCTTGCCGAGCGCTTTGGAGACCGCACCCATATCGCGAATGTCGGTGACGAAGATCGTGAGCTGCGTCAGGTCGGCGAGCCGGCACCCCGCCTTCTTCAGGGCGGACTCGATCTTGCGCATGGTGACGATGGTCTGCTCGGCGGCATTCTTGCCCTGCACCCGCCCCTTGGAATCGAGCGAGGTCGTGCCCGACACGAACACCATCGACCCGCTGCGGATTGCCCGCACATAGAAGGGCACGATCTCGGTGCCGTCGGGAAAGAGTTTCTTTGCCATGTCTTGCTCCCCTACTGTGGGGCGCAATGTAGGCGGCCGGCTACCGCCACGCAAAGGAGACACATGTCGCTCGATCGCTATCGCACCGCCATCGTCACCGGCGCCAGCCGCGGCATCGGCGCCGCGATCGTCAGGCAGTTGCGCATCGGCGGGTTGGAGGTGTGGGCGGTCGCCCGCTCGGCCAACGATCTCGCCGCGCTGGCGCAGGAGACCGGCTGCCGGCCACTCGCGCTCGACATCACCCATCGCGACGCCGTGCTTGGTGCGCTGGGCGGCCTCGATGCCGATGTCCTGGTCAACAACGCCTCCGCCCTGGCGCGCGGCGGCGCATCGTGGGAGACGGCACCCGATTTCATCGATGCGCTCACAGCCGTCAATATAAAGGGCACGCTCAATTGTCTCGCCGCCACCGTACCGGGCATGAAGGCGCGCGGCCGCGGCCATATCGTCAACCTGGGCTCGATCGCGGCCGTCTCGCCGATCCCTGGCATGCCGGTCTATGCGATGACCAAGGCCGCAATCCGCAGTCTCGGCCAGACGCTGCGCCTCGACCTGCACGGCACCGGCGTGCGCGTCAGCGAGATCTCACCGGGCCGCGTCGAGACCGGCGCGCATCTTGCTCTGATGGAAGACCGTGAACAGGGGCGCCGCCTCTTCTATGACGACTTCGACTGCCTGCAGCCCGACGACATCGCCGAGGCGGTGATGTTCGTGCTGGGCGCGCCGCAGCGCATGGACGTGACCTACATGGAGGTTGTTCCCACCGACCAGTCCTACGGCGGCTCGCAGTTTCATCGGAGAGCGCCATGAGCCTGAAGAACCTTGCCGCCATCCTCGACCCGGCGGCACCCGACGACCGGCCGTTGATCATCCAGGTCTCGCCTGACGGCGACGAGGGGTTCCGCCTGTCGTACGGTACCGGCCGCCGTCGCATCGCGGCACTGGCCCGTGGCCTGCTGAAGCGTGGCCTGAAGCGCGGCGAGGCTGTGGCCATCGTCGCCGCCAACAGCGCCGACTACCTCGTCCTCTACATGGCCACCATGGCCGCAGGCCTTGTCTCGGTCTGCGTCAATCACAAGCTGCCGCGCGAAACCGTGGCGCACATCATGAAGGACTCCGCGATCAAGCTCGCCATCGCCGACGCCGAGCGTGCGCCGCTGGTGCCGAGCTGGTGCCGACCGTGCCGATCGAGCAGCTCGACGCCCTGCTCGATCCCGGCCCGTTCCTGCCCATCGACATGGCGCCGGAGGAAGTGGCGATGGTGCTCTACACCTCGGGCTCGACCGGACTCCCGAAGGGCGTGCCGTTGACCCACGGCGGCTACATCTGGGCAACTGGGGCCACCCCCGAGCAGCGACCCGGCGTCGAAGGCAAGAAGGCGATCATCGCCGCGCCGTTGTTCCACATGAACGGTCTCTTCAGCGCAAAATTGGTGATGATCAACGGCGGCACCATCGTGCTGATGACCAGCTTCTCTGCGAAGGGCTACATCCGCGCCATCGACCGTCAGCGGGTCGACATGGTAACCTCGGTGCCAACCATGCTCGCGCTGGTCATGCGCGAGACGGAGGAGCTGGCGAAGGCAGACCTTGGGTGCGTGACCATAGCCGTGACCGGCTCTGCGCCTTCGACACCCGAGTTCTTCGAGCAGATGCATAGCCTTTTCCCTAATGCAGAAACGGCCAATAGCTGGGGCACGACCGAATCCGGGCCCATCGGCTTTGGTCCGCATCCCGACGGCATCGCCAAGCCGTTGAGCGCGCTCGGCTATCCGCGTAAGGGCATCGAGGTGAAACTCGTCGGCGGCGATGCCAGCCAGGGCGTGCTGCACATCCGCACGCCGGCGCTAATGACGGGCTATCTCAACCGCGAA
>JADHLS010000182.1 GCA_016780605.1 Reyranella sp. | reverse complement strand
AGATTGCGGCCCGGGCCGCAATCTCGAAAGCGCATCGACGCCGACACCTCCCCAGCGAAGCTGGGGAGGGAAAGCAGGGTGGTTTGGAGTAAGATACCCCCGACATGGCGATCCGGGACGACTTCGAAGTAGTCGCTGGCCAGGTACGCGCGGCCGTGCAGCGCTTTGCGCTGGGCCTGCTGGTCATCGCCGCCTTCGGCGCCATGCTGATCGGTAAGGCCGACACCGTCCTGGTCGAGAACGCCCGCGTGCTGGCGCTCGATCTCGCAAGCCCCGTCCTGGAAGCCATCGCCCGGCCGGTGGCGATCGCCAATCGCGCCATCGCCGACCTCAAGGAGTTCGCGAGCCTGCGCGAGGAGAATGCCCGTCTGCGCGAGGAGAATGCCCGCTTGCTCGCCTGGCAGACAGCGGCGCGCCGGCTCGAGAACGAGAACGAAGGGCTGCGCGGCCTCGCCAACTTCCGCGAGGGGCCGGAGGCCTCGTTCATCACCGCCCGGATCGTCGGCGACAGCGTCAGCGCCTATGTGCGCGGCGCGCTGCTCAATGTCGGCCGCAAGGTCGGCGTGGCGCCGGGCCAGGCCGTGGTGACGGGCGAGGGCCTGGCCGGCCGCATCGCCGAGGTCGGCGACAACAGCTCGCGCGTGCTGTTCGTGACCGACGTCAATTCACGTCTGCCGGTGCTGATCGAGCGCACGCGCGAGCGCGCCATCCTGGCCGGTGACAATTCGCCCCAGCTTCGGCTCACCCTGCTGCAAAGCGTGCAGGGCGTGCAGCGCGGCGATCGCATCATCACCTCCGGCCATGGTGGCAGCTTCCCGGTTGGCATCCCGGTCGGCGAGGTGGTGGAGACCAGCGAGGGCCACGTGCGTGTGCGGCCGTTCGCCGACTTCTCGCGCCTGGAGTTCGTGCGCGTCGTCGACTACGGCGTCACCGGGCTGGTCGGATCGGGTCATGGTGGCGCACCCGCCACACCGTCGGGAGTTGCCGGCCAGAGGGTGCGGTGATGAAAGCGGATGGCGCACTGGGCACGCTGGACCGCTGGGGGCGCGCCGCGCTTCCCGGCGCCGTGCTGCTGTTCTTCGTGCTGCTGACCCTGGCGCCGCTGCGCGCACCCTACATCTCCGATGCCCTGCCGTTGCTGCCGGCCCTGGTGGTCTTCCAGTTCAGCCTGGCGACGCCCGAGCGCCTGCCCGGTCCGTTGCTGCTCGCCATGGGCATCCTGCTTGACCTGCTGCTGGGCGGCCCTGGTGCGCCGGTGGGGGTGAGTGCGCTGGGCTTCGTGCTGATCCGGGCATCGGTCGTCGCCAACCGCCGCTACCTGGTGGGCGTGCCCTTCCTGTTCCAGTGGTTCGGCTTCTGCCTGCTGATGCTGGGCTTCGTCATCCTGGTCTGGGGCTTCACGGCGCTGTGGACCTGGACGGCCATCGACCCGGTGCCGGCGATGATCCAGTATGTCGTCGTGGTCGTGATCTATCCCCTGGTCGGCCCGCTGCTCGCCCGTGTGCGCGCGCGCGATCCCCTGAATGTGCCCGAGCCGTCGCGCGGCACGGCCCGTCCCGGCGAGACCACGACATGACGCGCTATCGCAAGGGCGACGGCGAGCGCTCGGGCCTGTTCACGCGGCGCACGCTGTTGCTGGGCGGCGCCCAGGCAGTGCTGCTGTCGGCGCTGGCCGGCCGGCTCTACCAGCTGCAGGTCATCGAGACCCAGCGCTTCGCCACGCTGGCCGAGGAGAACCGCATCAATCTGCGGCTGCTGCCGCCGTCGCGCGGGCTGATCTTCGACCGCGCCGGCCGGCCGCTGGCCGTCAACCGCAACAACTTCCGCGCCATGGCGACGTCGGACCGCGGGCGCGGTGCCGAGATCCTGGTCGACCGCCTCGACGCCATCCTGAGCCTGGGCGAGACCGAGAAGACCCGCCTGCTGCGCGAGCTGCGCCGCAGCCGCAACGCCCAGCCGGTGGTGGTGCGCGAGAATCTCGGTTGGGAGGAGGTGGCGCGGCTCGAGTTCAACGCCCCCGAGCTGCCCGGCGTGTTCATCGACCTCGGCCAGAGTCGTGACTATCCCGAAGGCGAGCTGATGAGCCACATCATCGGCTACACCGGCCGCGTTGCCGACGAGGACCTCGCCGGCCGCGACGATCCCGTGCTGCAGCTCGCCACCATGCGCTTCGGCAAGAAGGGCGTCGAGCGCTCGCTCGAGGACAGCATCCGTGGCCGCGCCGGCGCCGTCCAGGTCGAGGTCAACGCCGTCGGCCGCGTCGTGCGCGAGCTCGACCGCACCGAGGGCCAGCCCGGCTCGAACGCGCTCCTCACCATCGATCTCGACCTGCAGCGCATCGTCGCCGACCGCCTGAAGGAGCATCAGAGCGGCTCGGTCGTGGTGCTGGACGTCGTCACCGGCGACGTGCTCGCCATGGTGTCGACGCCAGGCTTCGATCCCAACACCTTCGCCCGTGGCATCACCCAGACCGAATGGCGCGACCTGCTCGACAGCCCCGAGCGGCCGCTGCACAACAAGTCGATCGCCGGCGTCTATCCGCCCGGCTCGACCTACAAGATGGTGACGGCGCTGGCGGCGCTGGAATCCAAGGCGATCGAGCCGTGGACGCGGTTGCCATGCGCCGGCTACCTCGAGCTCGGCAACATCAAGTTCCATTGCTGGATGAAGGGCGGCCACGGCTCGACCAACGTCGTCGAGGCGATCGCCCAGTCCTGCGACTGCTTCTTCTACGAGGCCGCGCGCAAGGCCGGCATCGACCGCATCGCCGATGTCGGCAATCGCCTGGGTTTCGGCCGCATCAGCGACCTCGGCCTGCCCGGCGAATCGGCCGGGATCCAGCCCAGCCGTTCGTGGAAGCAGGAGAAGCTCGGCAAGCCTTGGCAGCACGGCGATACCTTCAATCTCGGCATCGGCCAGGGCTACATGAACGCGACGCCGCTGCAGCTCGCCATCATGACGGCGCGCATCGCCAACGGCGGCTACGAGGTCCAGCCCAACCTGCTGCTGGCCTCGGCGACGCCGCGCGAGGAGCTGGCGCCGCCCAAGCCGCGCGACAAGCCGGCGGTGCCCTCGCTGCGCTTCAATCCGCAGAACCTCGCCCTGATCCGCGAAGGCATGATCCAGGTGGTTGCCAACGGCACCGCCAACCATCTGCGCGTCGACGGCCAGGGCAAGGTGATCGAGCCGCAGTACAAGTTCGCCGGCAAGACCGGCACCGCCCAGGTCAAGCGCATCACCGAGCGCGAGCGCGACATGGGCATCACCCAGGCCCAGCTGCCCTGGCACCTGCGCCACCATGCGCTGTTCGTCTGCTTCGGGCCGGTCGACAATCCGCGCTATGCCTGCGCCGTCATCATCGAGCACGGCATGGGCGGCGGTCAGACGGCGGGGCCGATCGGCCGCGACGTCCTGCTCGAGGTCATGAAGCGCGATCCGTCGCGCAAGACCGACGGCTTCCGCAAGATGGCGTCGCGATGAGGGCTATAACGTGAGTCTGGCGCTCGACGCCCCGGCACCCGTCGGCTTTGGCGAGAAGATCTGGCGCATCAACTGGGGCCTGGTGCTCGTCCTGACGGCGATCGCGGGGCTCGGCGTGCTGGCGCTCTACTCGGCGGCAGGCGGGCGTTTCGAGCCGTGGGCGGCACGTCACGCCGTACGCTACGCCGGGGCCCTGGGCGTCATGCTCGTGGTGGCGCTGATCCATCCCAAGGTGTGGCTGACGCTCGCCTGGCCGATCTACGTCATCTCCATGCTGCTGCTGGTCGCCGTCGACGTCGTCGGCAAGATCGGCATGGGCGCTCAGCGCTGGCTGGTGGTCGGGCCCATGCAGATCCAGCCCTCGGAGATCGCCAAGGTGGCGGTGATCCTGGTGCTGGCGCGCTACTACCATGGCCTGCGCAAGGAGGAGGCGTCGAAGTTCCTCTACACCTTGCCGCCGCTCGCCGTGATCCTGGCCCCCGTCGCCCTGGTGATGGTCCAGCCCGACCTCGGCACGGCGATGATGGTGCTGCTGGGCGGCGGGGCGCTGCTTTTTGTGGCCGGCGTGCGGGTCTGGATGTTCCTGATGGCCGGCATCGCCGCCGTCGGCTGCCTGCCGATCGCCTGGTCGTTCATGCACGAGTACCAGCGCAAGCGCGTCCTCACCTTCCTCGATCCCGACCGCGATCCCTTGGGGGCGGGCTATCACATCACCCAGTCCAAGATCGCCATCGGCTCGGGCGGCGCATTCGGCAAGGGCTTCCTCAAGGGCACGCAATCGTCGCTGAACTTCCTGCCCGAGAAGCAGACCGACTTCATCTTCACGACCTTCGTCGAGGAATGGGGCATGGCCGGCGCCCTGGTGCTGCTGTCGCTGTTCGCCCTGGTGCTGGTCTGGGGCTTCTCGATCGCGCTGCGCAGCCAGCACCATTTCGGCCGCCTGGTGGCGCTCGGCGTCACCGCCATGATGTTCCTCTATGTCTTCATCAACACCGCCATGGTCATGGGGCTGCTGCCCGTGGTCGGCGTGCCGCTGCCGCTGGTCAGCAACGGCGGCACCGCCATGGTCTCGGTAATGTTTGCCTGTGGCCTGCTGATTGGGGTCAACGTCTATCGCGATGCGCAACTGCCGCTGCGCCGTTGAGCCGCAAAACGGCCGTCGAGAGCGGCTGATCGCCCGACTCGACAAGGGATAACCTGCTTGCTATAGCCGCGCCCTCCCGGCGATGCCCCGAGAAATTGGGGGCGCATAGCTCAGTTGGTAGAGCAGCTGACTCTTAATCAGCGGGTCCCAGGTTCGAGCCCTGGTGCGCCCACCATTGCTGGAGATGCAACGAGCCCCGCAATGCGGGGCTTTTTGCTACGATCGCCCGGAGTTCCCTCCGGAGTCCGTCATGCGCCGCGTTCTCGCCATCGTTGCTTTGCTGTGCCTGGCCGCCGCGGCACGCGCCCAATCGCCCGCCGCCTTCGCCTTCGTCCTGTGGGGCGAGGGTGCGAACGGCGAGCCTGTGGCGATCGCCCGCGCCGTCGTCGAGCGCGCGACGACTTGTCCCGTCCTGCAGCGCGCGTCGGGCGCCTGGCAATCCATGACGCCGCGTCAGCGGCCCTCGCTTGGGCGCTTCGACGACGTGCTGGTGTGCGAGACGCTCTATCCCTTCGGCGAGGTCGCCGCAGTGGTGGTCGGCGATCGCCGCCTCGAGCTGCCGCTTGTTACGGCGGGAACCCCTCGCCGCGTGCTGCTGATGGGCGACAGCGGCTGCCGCGGCGTGACCGTGATGAAGCCGCAGCCTTGCACCGGCGATGGCTTCACCCGCGTCTGGCCGTTCGGCGTCATCGCCGAGGACGAGAAGCGCTCGGCCGCCGACCTGATCGTCCATGTCGGCGACTACAACTACCGCAATACGCCGCGCGACATGGTGTTGTCGCCGCGCACCACCGGCTTCGCCCAGCCGATGACGGTGAGGATCTACGACACCGGCGACCTCGATGACGAGGACGACGTGCCCGAGGAGCCGCTTGGCCCGGGCTACTGGAGCCAGAACATGCAGGGCAGTCCGGTGCCCGATACTTGGTCGGCATGGCGCGACGACTTCTTCGTGCCGGCGGCCCGCCTGATGAAGACGGCACCCTGGCTGTTCGTGCGCGGCAACCATGAGCTCTGCAGCCGGGCCGGGCCGGGCTGGTTCTACCTGCTCGATCCGGCGTCGGTGTTGCTCGGCGGCGATCGGCGCCAGGAGCAATGCCCGGACCAGACGCCCGCTGGTTGGCAGCCCGGTGCCTGGCCGCGGGCCCTGCCTTTCGAAGGCCAGCCGTTTCCCGTCCGCATCACGCCGCCCATGCGGCTGAAGCTCGGCGACCTCGACCTCATTTCGATCGATTCGGCCAATGCCGGCGATGTCTACCTCTACAACCTCGACGCCTATGTCGAGCAATTCCGCCGCGTTGCCGCCATCCTGGGCGAGCGCCGGCCGACTTGGCTGGTCACTCACCGGCCGTTCTGGGGCGTGGTCAGGAAGATCCATGGCGGGCCGGCCGGCAGCGAGCCGTACGGCTTCATCAATCTCACCGAGCAGCAGGCGCTGGCCAGGGTCTTTCCAGACGGGCTTCCGGCGAACGTTGCGGCTGTCATGTCGGGCCATATGCACCGTTTCCAGGCCATCGGTTTCGGCGATCGCCGCCCGCCGCAGCTCATCGTCGGCACGGCCGGCATCGTGCTGTCGCACAATACCCCGGTGCCGCCGTCACCCGACGACCGCCACGCCATCCAGGTTCCGCGGCTCGACGGCGTCGACGCCGCCGTCACGGGCGTGATGGATCACGGCGCCATGCTGATCGAGCCCGGCAAGCACGGCGCCTGGACAGGGGTGATGATGTCGGAGACCAGCCGCGTGCTGGCGACTTGCGATTCAGCTTGGCCGCGCCGCGATCGCCGTCAGTCAGTATGTCGACTGCAATGAGTCGCGGCGCACGAGGCCGGTCCCGGTGTTGGCGATCGGCCTGTACGTGCCGCCGGAATAGGTGTTGCCCAGCAGACGGTCGGGAACGGCGATTTCCCTTTGCGCCGAGCCGGGCTGTCCGGAGTCGGCGCAGGCTGCAACCAGAAGAACGCTGAACAATACAAGCAGGCGCATCGCCATCCTCGTCAGGCCTGGCCGGCTTCGACCAGGCGTTGATAGTACAGCAGGTCGAGCTCCGGCGCCTTCTTGCCCAGGCTGGTCAGGATCATATGCGCGTGACCGCGATGGTGGGTCTGGTGGTTGAACCAGTGGTCGAGCGCCGGCATCAGCTTCTGCACGAACTCATCGGGTGTGGAGACGCGGCGATAGCGGATCACGCCCGCCAGCCGGGCGTCGTCGAGCCCGTCGATGTAGGAGACGATGCGCCGGTCCTCGGCCTCGCGCGCCGCCCGCAGGTCCACCAACCGCTCGTGCAGGATTGCGTCCAGCCGGTCCGGTGCGTCACCCTCGCCGGTGAAGCGCTTCATCCAGATGCGGTCGGTCGTCAGCAGGTGGTTCAGCGTGCCATGCATCGACTTGAAGAACGCGCCCTGGTCGGCGCGGTACTCGGCATCGCTCAACAGCGCGGCGGCGTCGTACAGGCGGCGGTTCGCCCAGGCATTGTAGCCGGCGAAGGTCGTGTAATGCTCCTTCATGCCGGCATTTTGCGACGACGCGCGCCGCCATCATAGATTGATTGGTTCGGTCAACGTGATGATCTCGGAAAAAGCACCTTGGTTATTGACAAGCACTCTAGTCTATGCCAAAGTGCACCCGACTATCGTTCTATACATCGTTTATCCGATTGTGGGCTCAGCCGCTCGCGCCTGAAGTGGATCATCCCGTGCGCCTTGTCCTGTCTCACATTCGGGGGCCTCTCCACCCGGAAGAAGCTGCGGGAAACCCTGGAAACCTCCAAGCACCACCGACTGCAGTGCATGCATAGGAGGACCACAAGAGGGGTTCCGGAAACTTCGCAAACCTCGGAAACCTCCCGCACCGCTGACGGCAGTGCAGGCATCGCGGCAGCTACCAGACCAGGCGCAGTCCGCCGGTGCCGGCAAAGGCGCGCGCGTTGCCCGCGAAGTCGCCGTCGAACTGGCCGTACAGGCGCACCATGCGGTGAAGCTCGAGCTCGACGCCTGCGCCGACGACCAGGGAATCGGCGTTGGGCTGCGCGCCGGTCACCAGGAACGGCGCATTGGGCAGCACGGTGCTGAGCGTCACGGTGGCATTGCGGTTCGTATTGTACTCGTGCGCCCAGCCGAGCCGCAGGCGCGGGCGGAACACCGCGTCGTCGTTGGCGGTGATGGCGGTCTCGAACTGCGCGCCGAGCGTGGAGCGGACCGACGTGGTGGTCTGCGCCTGGACGCTGACGCCCAGCATGCCCGGTCCGCCGGCCAGCAGGTTGGTCGAGGTCTCGGTGTAGCCCGGCAGCGACAACGCCTGGACGGTCAGGCCGGCGAACGGCGTCACGACGTTCCTGTCGAAGCCGAAGCGCCAGCCGCTTTCGATGCGGCCGCCATACTGCGAGGCGCTGAACGAGGCGTTCTCGATCTCGCTCAGCGACCCGGTGCCGATGAAGCGGTTGGACGTGTAGGTGTTGTAGGCATAGGCGAGGGCAGCGTCGACATAGGCCGGGCCGGCGGTGTAGCCGCCATAGAGTCCGAACACGATCGAGCGCGCGCCGCCCGAGCTCATAATGTCGGTGAGCGTGTAGCCCGCGGATGTCGTGCCGAGCGTGAAGCCGATCAGCGCGTTTCTGTCGAGGTGGATGTCCATGCCCAGCGCACCGCCGCCGGTGCTCATGTCGACGCGCGAGCTGCCGACCGTGGTATTGCCGTCGATGCTGCCCGAACCGCCGAAGCCCTGTGCCCAGGCGGTATAGCGGCGTGCGGCCGGCTGGCCGTCGCTGTCGCAGCTTTCGCCCACGCAGGCGTCGGCCAGCGCCACTCGGGCGCCGCGAGCATCGGCGGCGGCTTGCGACGTCTGCGTCGCCCCACCCAGGGCGCGGGCGCTGCCGGTCTGGCCGAAGATCGTGCCCAGGAACTGTCCGAACACCGTGAACGAGGCGTTCTGCGGCGCTGTCGTCACCTCGCCGGTGAGCTGTGACAGCGTGTTGGGCGCCGTCGACTGCAGCAGCTGCAAGTAGAAGTTCGCCAGCT
>JADHLS010000181.1 GCA_016780605.1 Reyranella sp. | reverse complement strand
CGGGCCGACGCTGGCGGCGAAGGGCGACTGGCTGCGCGACGTGCCGCGCACGCCGGGTCCCTATCTCGAGGGCATGCTGACCACGGCGGTGGCGACGGCGATCGGCGTGTTCATCGACCGCCACATCGTGCTGCCCAACATCTCTCTGGTGTTCGTCGTGCCGGTGCTGGTCGCCGCGGCGCGCCACGGGCTGGTGCCCTCGCTCTGGGTCTCTACGCTGAGCGTGCTGTCCTACAACTTCTTCTTCCTGCCGCCGCTTTACGAATTCACCATCCGCGACCCCGCCAACGTGGTGGCGCTGTTCTTCTTCATGTTCGTGGCGATCGCCGCCAGCGCGCTCGCCGCGCGCACGCGCTCGCAGACCGAGGCGGCGCGGCGCGAGGCCCGCACCACGGCCGAGCTCTATGCCTTCAGCCGCAAGATCGCGGGCGTCATGGACCTCTACGACCTGTTGTGGATCGTGGTGACGCACCTCGCCCGCCTGCTCGGCGCCGAGGTCGTGATCCTGATGCCGCAGGACGGCCGGCTGGAGAGCCGGGCGGCGTTTCCGCCCGACAGCGACTTCAACGACGCCGACCTCGCCGCCGCGCGCTGGTCGTGGGACGCCGATCATCCGACCGGGCGCGGCACCGACACGCTGCCCGGCGGGCGCTGGTTGTTCGTCCCCATCCGCACCAGCCGCTCGGCCGTGGGCGTCATCGGCGTGATGCCGCTGAAGGAGGGCCACGAGCTCGGCGCCGCCGATCGCCGCCTGCTCGACGCGGTGGGCAACCAGGCGGCCGTGGCCATCGAGCGCCTGACCTTGGCCGAGGACATCGACCAGGCGCGGCTGGGAGAGGAGCGCGAGCGGCTGCGCTCGGCCATGCTGACCTCGGTCAGCCACGATCTCCGCACGCCGCTCGCTTCCATCATCGGCGCACTGTCGAGCCTCAGGAGCTACCGCGACCGTTACGACGAGGCCACCCGCGACGAGCTTCTGGGCACCGCGCAAAGCGAGGCCGAGCGGCTCGACCGCTTCGTCGGCAACCTCCTGGACATGACCCGCCTCGACGCCGGCGCCATCGTCCCCAAGCGCGAGACCGTCGATGTCGGCGATCTCGTCTCGACAACGGTGCGCCGCGCGGCACCGGTCCTCTCCGACCGACAAGTGGCGATGTCGGTGGCGCCTGACCTGCCCGCCCTGTCGCTCGATTTCGTGCTGGCGGAGCAGGCGCTGTTCAACATCCTGGACAATGCCGCCAAGTATTCGGGTCCTGGGGGCCGCATCGAAGTCGATGCGCGCCGCGCGGGCAGCAGGGTGGAAATCGTCGTACGGGACGAGGGGCCGGGCATTGCGGCCGAATCGCTCGACCGCATCTTCGACAAGTTCTATCGTGCCAACGACGGCGACGGGGACCGCCGCCGCGCCGGCACCGGGCTGGGACTGGCCATCGCCAAAGGATTCGTCGAGGTCCAGGGCGGCACCCTCGGGGCGCGTAATCGCACTGACAGGAGCGGCGCGGAGTTCACCGTGAGCTATCCCATCCCATGACGTCCCTCTTATGACAGTCGACGGCGCCACCATCCTGATCGTCGAGGACGAGCCGCCGATCCGCCGATTGCTGCGGACGACGCTTGGCGCGCACGATTACCGCACGCTGGAGGCGGCGACCGGCGCCGAGGCTCTGTCGGCGCTGCGCCATCATCGGCCCGATCTGGTGCTGCTCGATCTCGGCCTGCCCGACATCGACGGCCAGGAGCTGATCGGCCGGATCCGCAGCGGCTCGCCGGTGCCGATCGTCGTGCTGTCGAGCCGCGGCGAGGAGGCGGCCAAGGTCGCCGCCCTCGATTCGGGCGCCGACGACTACGTCACCAAGCCGTTCGGCGCCGACGAGCTTCTGGCCCGCCTGCGCGCCGCCCTGCGGCATCGCCTGCAGCAGCAGGGTGCCGAGCGCTCGTTCGCCAGTGGCGATCTGTCGATCGACCTGGTGCGCCGCCTGGTCAAGCGCGGGCCCGAGGACATCAAGCTCTCGCCCAAGGAGTACGACATCCTGGAACAGCTCGCGATCCATGCCGGCAAGGTGCTGACCCACAAGCACCTGCTGCGCGAGGTCTGGCGAGATGAGTCGGTCGATCCGCAGTATCTGCGCGTCTATGTGCGCCAGCTGCGCCAGAAGATCGAAACCGATCCGGCGACGCCGCGGCACGTGCTGACCGAGCCCGGCGTGGGCTATCGGCTGGTGTAATTAGACGAAGGCCGCATGATCAGCTGCGAGCGACAGGAACTCGTTGATCAGCTCGTTCTTGGCCGAGGCGACGCAATGGTGGCGACAGTGAATCGACGGGTCGATCGCGGCCAGCGCGCGTTCGTTCTCCGGTGAGAACCAGAAGTCCCGGAAGCGCCGGCCGGCGATCGATCCCAGACGGCCGGTCGGAGTATAGGCCTTGTCCTGACAGCTATAGACGCCGAGGTCCGCGCCGATGATGGTCAGCAGGCAGGCCATGGGACAGCGCCGATCGGACCTGTAAAAGCGATCACCAAGCGCATGGTAGTGGTTGTTGACGCGAAAGTGGCGATCCTCGATGCGACGGATGTCCTCGATCTGCCTATGCACGATGTGGGCAATGCGGACGTGATAGGTGTCATTCTCATGGCCCGAATCGCGCACGATGCAGGGCGCGAGCTTGACGTGCTGGACACCCGCGTCCTTGAGCCGCCGGCAGAGGCCGACCAGGTGGTCGGCATTGCCCTCGTCGACGATCACGCTTGCGCCCAGCGCGCAAGGCGAGTTGCGGCTGGCGAAGCTCGCGAGATTGCCGAGCACCTTGTCGAACTCGGTCTCGGGAACCTTGCGCGAGCGCGCATAGCTCGGTCCATCCCAGCCATCGATCGAGACGCGCAGCCACGTGCCGTGCCGCGCGAAGGTGTCGGCCACGCGGCCCTTGAGCATCGAGCCGTTGGTCAGGACGCCGATCCGGACGCCGCCCGACGCCAAGCCTTCGACGGTCTCCACGATGTGGGGATAGATGAGGGGTTCGCCGCCGCCGGAGAAGGTCACCGCCTGCACGCCCATCTCGATCAGGTCCGCGACGATCTCCCGCATCTTCTCGCGCGGGATGCGATCGCGCTCGACCATGCCGCTGCCGAGACTGACCGCATCCGAGCGGTAGGCGCAGAACCAGCAGCCATGGTTGCAGACATTGGTCGGCTTGATGCGGACGTGGACGGGCGCCGGGACCCGGCCCGAGGCGATTTCCGAGAGGCGATCTGAGAAGCCGAACGGCTTCAGGTTCGAATAGATGGTCTCTCCCATAGAGGTAGGTTTGCCATGGCCTGCCTCGCCGTCGTTGATCGAGATCAAGGCAGGGTTCGAGTGAGGGCGGCAGCCGGTCAGGCGGCGTGGGCCTGCGCCATGGCATGACGGGCCGCCTCTTTCTCCTCCTGAGGCAGGACCGCCTGAAGGACGCGCTCCAGCGTGCGGTCGGCCTCGGCGCTGAGCGGCGTCAGCGGCAGGCGCAGGCCATCGCCCATCAGGCCAAGCCGGCTCAGTGCACGCTTCAGCGGAATGGGATTGGCCTCGAGGAACAGCGCCGCGTGCAGCGGCGCCAGGATCTGGCTGTGCCACTGGACATCGGCATCGAGCTCCTCGTCGGCCGCCCGATGCAGCGCCGCACACAACGCCGGCGCCACGTTGGCCGTCACCGAGATGCAGCCGTCGCCACCAGCGGCGCGGAAGGCGGCCTGGCTGGCATCGTCGCCCGACAGCAGCAGGAAATCCTTGCCCAAACGACGGCGCAGGCGGGCGACGCGGGGGATGTCGCCGGTGGCGTCCTTCAGCCCGACGATGCGCGGCAGCTCGGCCAACCGCCGCACCGTGACGTCGCTCAGCGCCACCGCGGTGCGTGAAGGCACGTCATAAAGGATGATCGGAATGCCGACGGCGTCATGGATGGCGCGGAAGTGCATCGTCATGCCGGCTTGGCTGGGCTTGAGATAGAACGGCGTGACACAGAGCAGGGCGCTCGCGCCGGCGCGTTCGGCCGAGCGCGCGAGTTCCGCCGCGGTCTGGGTGTTGTTGCTGCAGGCGCCGGCGATCACCGGCACGCGCCCGGCTGCGGCGGCAACGGTCGCAGCCACCACCTGATGGTGCTCCTCGGCGGTCAGCAGCGGCGATTCGCCGGTCGTGCCGCAAGGCACGAGGGCGGCGACGCCGCGCTCGATCAGGCGATGGCAGTGCGTCTCCAGCGCCCGCAGGTCGACGCGGCCCAGGCGGTAGGGAGTAGGGAGCGCGGCGCTGGCGCCGCGGCAGCGATTGATGAGGTCGGTCATGACGGTCCTCCTTGCTGCGCCGTCAGGCTGCTCTGGCAAGGTGCGTGGCCGGGGCCAGCACCAGGCGGCGGGCAATGTGATCGAACGAGACGATGTCGAGTCCGGCCGCCAACGCACGCTCGCGCGCGGCGGCGAGAACGCCCGGCCGGCGGCAGGTGCCGCCCTCCAGCACGACGCGGCCGCGGCTGCCGGCGCGCCAGCGGGCGGCGCGCAGGGCCTCGTCGAGCTCGCGTTCGTCTTCCAGGCCGACGATCCAGGTCAGGTCGGCCGGCTCGCAGTCGGGCGCCGGCGCGCCGAGCCGCAGGCTGCGCACGGCGCCGCAGCCGCGGCCGAGCAGGGCCAGCACGAAGGGCAGGGTGCGATGTCCGATCACCGCCACGTGCGCTGCCGGCGCCAGATGCGCGACGGCCATCACGCGGTCCACCGTGGCGGCGAGTGTGGTCGGGGGTTCGTTGTCGAGCGGCATGGTCAGTTTCCTTGGTTGGCGGCGGGACGCATGACCGGCACGCAGCCGAAGTAGAGCCGGCAGTGCAGGCGCGGTGCTTTGGCGGGCGCCATCTGTTCGGCGTCGGCGACGGGGGCGGCGCCTGCACAGCAGATCGCGGTCGCCGCCAGGACCAGCGCCAGTGAGATGGTCGCGCCAAAGGTCATGCGATCCCTCCGAGATCGCCCCAGAGATAGGCGCGGCACCCATAGGGGTTCGAGAGGAGGCAAGTGTCTGCCGCATAGCCTGCGCCTAGGAATTCCACGGACAGGACGCTAGGGTCTCAGCCTCACCAGGAGGGAACGATGGCCGAGAGCGAGAACTACAAGAAGGGCACCGAGATCCGCCGCAAGCTGATGGGCGAGAAGTATGCCGACGCCATGAACAAGTCGGTCTATGCCGACCCGATGATGCAGAAGTTCGGCGACTACGCCCGCGAGGCGGTGTTCGGCATGCTGTGGTCCAGGCCCGGCCTCGACCTCAAGACGCGGGCGCTGATCTGCGTGGTCTCCGACACCGCCCAGGCGCGCTGGCCCGAGCTTGCCATCCACCTGCGGATGGCACGCAACCAGGGCTGGACCGAGGACGAATTGTCCGAGGCGATCCTGCATCTCGGCGGCTATATCGGCCTGCCCTCGGTGCGCGAGGCGCTGCTGACGGCCAAGGAAGTGTTCGAAGAGATGCGCCACGAAAAATAGAGTGTGTGGCCCGCCCTTCGAGACGGCCGCTTCGCGGCCTCCTCAGGGTGAGGCGTTGGCTAAGTGAAGACCTCACCCTGAGGAGCCGCGCGAAGCGCGGCGTCTCGAAGGGTGGGCAACGAGAGGTTTGCATGGTCCTGATGACGACGAGTGATCTGCCTCTGAAGCGGATCGCCCGCGGCAAGGTGCGTGATGTCTATGAGGTCGACGGCGAGCGGCTGCTGCTGGTCGCCACCGATCGCGTCAGTGCCTACGACGTGGTGATGGCCGAGCCGATCCCCATGAAGGGCGCGGTGCTGACCCAGACCAGCGCCTGGTGGTTTCGCCAGCTCGAGGGCGTCGTCAGGCACCACATGATCGCGGCCGACGCCGACGCCATCATCGCCCAAGTGCCGGCACTCAAGGGCCATCGTGACGCGATCGCCGGCCGCGCCATGCTGTGCCGGCGCGGCACGGTGTTTCCCATCGAATGCGTGATCCGCGGCTATCTCTCGGGCTCGGCCTGGCGAGAGTACGCCCAGGCCGGCACGCTTGCCGGCGAGACCTTGCCGGCCGGATTGAAGGAAAGCGGCCGGCTCGACCCACCGATCTTCAGCCCCGCCACCAAGGCCGAGAGCGGCCATGACGAGAACATCACCGTCGGGCAAATGGCCAAGGTGCTGGGCCGCGACGTGACCGCCGAGCTCGAGCGCCTGACACGCGTGGTCTACACCCGCGGCCGCGATGTGGCGCTGAAGCAGGGCATCATCATCGCCGACACCAAGTTCGAGTTCGGCCGCGCAGTATCCAAGGATGGTGGGTCGGGCGACATCCTGCTGATCGACGAGGTGATGACACCCGACAGCTCGCGCTTCTGGCCGCTCGACGGCTACGCGCCCGGCAAGCCGCAGCCCAGCTTCGACAAGCAGCCATTGCGCGACTGGCTCGACGTCGAGCGCCACGCCGGCCGCTGGAACGGCGATGCGCCCGCGCCCAAGCTGCCGCCCGAGGTGGTCGACGCCACCAGCAAGCGCTACCTCGAAGCCTATCGCCGGCTGACAGGCAAAGAGCTGGTCGTGTGAGCGACGACGCCGAGCGGTGGCGCGAGCTCAATCGCGCCAACTGGGACGAGCGGACCAAGGTCCATCTCGGGCCAAACAGCGATTACGATCTCGCTTCGTTGAGATCGGGCAGTGGCAAGCTGCACCCGATCGAGGATGCCGAGCTCGGCGATGTGCGTGGGCGTCGCTTGCTGCACCTGCAATGCCACTTCGGCATCGACACGCTGAAGCTCGCCCAGCGCGGCGCCACGGTTGTCGGTCTCGATTTCTCGCCGCTGGCGATCGAGGCGGCGCGCGAGCTGGCGACCGAGCTGAGACTTGAAGCGCGCTTCGTACTGGCGGATCTCTACGACGCGCCCTCGGCCATTCCTGAGCCGGCGTCGTTCGATGTGGTGTATGTCACCTGGGGCGCCACCTGCTGGCTCCCCGATATCCGCCGCTGGGCTGAGATCGTCGCCGGCTTCCTGAAACCGGGCGGGCGGCTCTACTACGCCGACGCCCATCCCGCGGCCTACATCTTTGACGACGATGCCCGCCTGCCCGACGGCAAGCCCGGCTACTTCGTGCCGTATCTTGGCCGCCAGCCGTTGGTATTGGTCGAGCACAAGGACTACGCCGATCCTACGGCGCGCCTCGCCAACGCCACCAGCGTGCAGTGGCTGCATCCGCTGTCCGATATCGTGGGAGGCCTGATCGACGCTGGGCTGCGCCTCGACTGGCTGCATGAGCATGGCCACGTGCCGTGGCGCATGTTCCAGATGCTTGTGCACAAGGACGACGGCGACTGGCACTGGCCCGACCGGCCGTGGCTGCCGCTCGGACTGTCGCTGCAGGCGACGCGCTAGAGCGGAATCCGGTGATGCTTGTTGCGAGAGGCACAATCCGCCCAGCTGATTCCAGCTGGGCGGATTATGCTTTAGCTAGTTCCGCTTCGGCAGGGTGAAACGGGCGTCGGTCAGCCGCTTTTCCAGAACCGGAATACCGGCTGCGGTATTGCCTTTCTGGCACTCCGTCATCGCATTGGACGCCGCGGCGTCGGGGATCGGCCCGCGGTTCGACGACTGGCCGAGATAGCGTTTGTACATGTCGCTGAGGCTGGCGCAGTAGGCCATGTCATCGGCGCGCGCCTCGGCCCCAGCCATCGACGCCAGGCAGAGGCCGAGAAGGAGAAGGGGCTTGCGATTCATGCCGCTCTGTTAGGGGGCGGCGTGCTCGCGTGCAAGCGCAATCCGCTCGTTCAGCCACAGCCACGCCGCCGCGAGCGGCAGCCAGCCCAGCCAGCGCACCAGGCCAAGCTCGTCGAGCGATAGCCTGAGCGCGGTGGCCGCGACCTCGATGGCCAGCAGCCAGACCGGGAGGGCCGGCAGCAGAACGACCAGCGGCCGCATGCGCGCGCTGAGGCGGGCCGACCACCAGGGCGCGAGCGAGAGCGAGAAGATCAGGATGGCCGCCACCGGCTTGGTCGCGGGATGACCGGCGAACCAAGCGGCCAGCAGCGGCTCGCGCACGACCATGGTGTAGCCGGTCCAGGCCAGCACGGCGCCGCCCAGCAACACGATCGAGGGGAAGCGGTCGACCAGGCGGATCACCAGCTGGCTGCCCCAGATGATGATGGGCACGCTGATGGCAAGGCCCAGCACGATCAGCAGCACGCTGCCGGTGGCGGCGCCGCCGATCGCCAGCACGTTGTCGATCCCCATGACGGCGTCGGCGACGACGATGGTGCGGATGGCGCCGCCGACGCTGGTGGCCGGGCCCTTCACCAGATGATGGGCCGCGGCACTGTCGTCGGGGGTGAGCAGCTTGCGCGCGATCCAGACAAGGGCGAGCCCGCCCGCCAGCATGAAGCCCGGCAGGTTGAGGATGTAGACCACGAGGATCGCCATGGCGGCACGCACGGCGATGGCGCCGAAGGTGCCCCACAGGATCACGCGGCGTTGCCTGTCTTTGGGCAGGTTGCGGGCGACCAGGCCGATGATCAGGGCGTTGTCGCCGGCCAGGACCAGGTCGATCAGGACGATGGCGAACAGAGCCGACACGAAGCCGGTCGAAAGGAATTCGGGTTGCATGAAGAGTCTCCAACGAAAAAGGAACGAGATCGTCTTTTCGTCAGAG
>JADHLS010000180.1 GCA_016780605.1 Reyranella sp. | reverse complement strand
GCTTCCCCGACGTGCCGACCGTGAAGGAGCTCGGCATCGACATCGTGATCGACAGCCCCGGCGGCCTGATCGGGCCCAAGGGCATGGACTCCGCGGTGGTGAAGATCCTGGCCGACGCCTTCCGCGAGGCTGCCCAAGAGCCCGAGCATGTGAAGTTCCTTGAAAGCATGGACCAGCCCCTGATCCTGCTCGACGGCCCCGCTTACAAGGCGGAGATGGCCAGGACCTACGAGGAAGAGCGCGAGCTCTTGCGCAAGCTCAAGCTGCTGCCGGCCTAGCCTTCTTGCCGGACCGCGGGCCTCCAGGCCCGCTCATGATCTTCCTCTTTGCCGGGAGCGCGCCACTCCAGTGGCGCTTATGTTCCAGTTGCAACAGCGCATGAGCGGCACTGGAGTGCCGCGCTCCCGGCAATGAGCGTGGTGCGTCGCGGTAAACCGCGACGTTGGAGGCCCGCGGTCCGGCAAGACTAAGCCGCCTCGGCCAGCGGCACCGTCCTCACCTCATGCGCCTGCAGGCGCGGCAGCACCTCGGCGGCGAACCGGCGAATCTGGTTCATGAACATGTCGTGGGGCATGGCGCCGCGATTGAACCCGATCTGCACGGTATTAGCGCCGGCGGCCTCGGCCTGGGCGATGATGCGTTCAGCCACTTCCGAGGCGGTGCCCCAGGGCAGGTTCTCGGCCATGCGCTCGACGTCGGCCATGGTCATGTTGCGGAAGTCTTCGCGCAGCAGGGCGGCGGCGCGCTGGTTCTCGGGCCGTACATAGTCGGTCGAGGCCTGGCTGACGTAGCCCACCTTCCGCTGCGCCGCGGTCTCGGTGAAGCTGCCGTGACTGAACAGGGTGCGATTGAAGTAGAGGTGATAGGGCGCCACCTCCTTCACCGCCTGCGCCTTCGAATCGGCGACGTAAGCGTTGAGCGCCAGCGACATATGGTCGGGCGTGATGCGATGGCCCGCCTCGGCAAGGCTCCTGGCATAGAAGCGGATGATGTCGTTGCGCAACCCGCCGCCCGCCAGACCGGGCGTGATCGGAATGTTGTGGCGGCCGGCGAAGGCGATCGATTCCTGGCTGCCGACAATCGGGATCCAGATCGGCGGATGTGGGCGCTGCACCGGGCGCGGCCAGATGGCCACGTCGTGATACGACCAGAACTTGCCCGAATAGGAAAACACATCCTCGGTCCAGGCGCGGGTGACGATGTCGTAGGCTTCCTCGAAGCGCGCCCGAGAATCGGCAAGCGGCACGTTGTGCACCTGATACTCGCGCGGAATGCCGCGCGCGAAGCCCGAGATGATGCGGCCATTGGACAGGCAATCCAGCATCGCGAGCTCTTCAGCGAGCCGCAGCGGCTCGTGCAGCGGCAAGAGGTTGCCGTAGATCAGGAGCTTCAGTCGCTTGGTGCGCTGCGCGGCCGCCGACGCCATCAGGTTGGGCGAATTCATCAGCCCATACGGCGAGCAATGATGCTCGTTAAAGCCCACGCCGTCGTAGCCCAGCCGGTCGAGCTCCTCCCACGCCTCGAGATGCTCGGCATAGGTGCGTACCGCCACCTCGGCTTTGAAATGCTGCTTGCTGAGCGGATAGGGCAGCTCCTGACCACCGTTCTTCAGGCGGTCGAGGTTCTCGCCATAGGCGAGGAGATCGAAGACGAAGACTTTCAAGCCAACCTCATTGCCGGGAGAGCGCCACTCCAGCGCCGCTCATATTGTGTTGAAACAAGACAAGATGCGCCACTGGAGTGGCGCGCTCCCGGCAAAGAGGAAGGGTTTCATCCCTTCCCTTTCCTTGGCCCGATGCTAGGCTCGCTTAACGGGGAAACAAGAAAGAAACACACCAGAGGAACGCCCAAATGATCGGTTCATTCAATCGGCGCCGTGCGCTTGCAGCGTTGGCCGCCGGCGCAAGCCTGCTGGCGCTCACAAGCGCCGCCTTTGCGCAAGGCAAGTACAAGGAAGCCCCGTCGCTCGCCGAGCAGGTCAAGGCGGGCAAGCTGCCGCCGGTCGATCAGCGCCTGCCGGAGAAGCCGCTGGTGGTGCCAACCGCCGACAAGGTCGGCGACTATGGCGGCACCTGGCGGCGCGCCTTCCTCGGGCCGGCCGACGCCAACAACTACGTGCGCGTGGTCTACGACGCGCTGTTCCGCTTCTCGCCCGACGGCGCCAAGATCGAGCCCAAGATCGCCGAGAGCGCCGAGCCGTCGGCCGACTACAAGACCTGGACGATCAAGCTGCGCAAGGGATCGAAATGGTCCGACGGCCAGCCGTTCGGCGCCGACGACATCCTGTTCTGGTACAACGACGTGCTGCTCAACAAGGAGCTGACGCCGACTCTGCCGGGCTGGATCAGGAACGCCGACGGCACGCCGGCCAAGGTCGAGAAGGTCGACGAGCAGACGGTGAAGTTCACCTACCAGGCGCCGGCGACGCTGTTCCTGACGGCGGTCGCCAACCAGGACGGCGCCGACCGCACCTTCGCGATGTTCCTGCCGGCGCACTACCTCAAGAAGTTCCATCCCACGCATACGCCCAGGGCCGACGTCGACAAGGCGGCGCAGGCGGCGGGCTTCAAGACCTGGACCGAGCTGTTCGCCAACAGGAACGCGCCGCCGGAGAATCCCGAGCGGCCGACCATGGCGGCGTGGGCGCCGAGCAGCCGCGCCAGCGATCCGGTGTTCACGCTCAAGCGCAATCCCTACTATGTCGGCGTCGATTCGGCGGGCAACCAGCTGCCCTACATCGACGAGGTGCGCTTCACCTACTTCGCCGATGCGCAGGCGCTGAACCTTGCCGCCATCGCCGGCAACTTCGACATGCAGGAGCGCCACATCAACATGACCAACTACCCGGTGCTGAAGGAGCAGGAGAAGACCGGGAAGTACAAGATCACCGCCTGGCCGACCTTCGGCGGCGCCGATGCGGTGATCGCGCTCAACCAGACCTACACGGCCGATCCCGAGATGGGCAAGCTGATGGCCGACAAGACCTTCCGGCAGGCCCTGTCGCTCGCCATCAACCGCGACCAGATCAAGGAGAGCGTGTTCCTGGGTCTCGGCGAGGCGCGCCAGGGCGTGCCGGCGCCGTGGCACCCGTATTTCCCGGGGCCCGAGTGGGCGCAGAAATACACCGAGTTCAAGCGCGACGAGGCCAACAAGATGCTGGACGGCCTCGGCTTGACCAAGAAGGACGCCAACGGCATCCGCCTGCTGCCCTCGGGCAAGCCCGCGACCATCGAGATCAGTGTCGTGCCGGCGTTCGGCGCCTGGCCCGACGTGGCGCTGCTGGTCTCCAAGGACTGGGAGGCGATCGGCATCAAGACCATCGTGCAGATCCGCGAGCGCGCCCTGCACTTCAAGATGAACGAGAACAACGAGCTGATGGCCGAGATCTGGAACGAGGATACCTCGGCCTTCCCCTACACCGGCAACGCCAAGGCCGATCCGCGCAACGCGCCCATCCTGACCATGGGTCCGTTGTGGCGGCGCTGGTACGCGACCGGCGGCAAGGAAGGCGCGGAGCCGCCGCCGGCGATGAAGCGCATCGTCGAGATCGTCGACAAGGCGCGCACCGTCGGACCCGAGGAGCAGGTGAAGCTCAGCCAGGAGCTCTATCGCATCTGGGCCGAGGAGCTGTTCGAGATCGGCACCATCGGCCTCACCCCCATGGTTCAAGGCGTTGTGGTGACCAACGCCAAGTTCCGCAACGTGCCCTCGACGCTCGGCAACGACTGGCCGCTGCGCAGCCCGGGCAATGCGCGGACGGAACAGTTTTATTTTACGAAGTAGGACTTCCGATTTGATCGACCAGCAATCCACCTCATGCTGAGGAGCGAGCGCAGCGAGCGTCTCGAAGCATGGGCAGCAGGCAAGGTGCCCGTTGCCACCCTTCGAGACGGCCCTGCGGGCCTCCTCAGGGTGAGGTTGTGTCGTAAGCGCGTGGCGTAACCCATGACCCGGTACATCCTGCAGCGGCTGGCGCTCCTGCCGCTGTTGATGGTGATCTACTCGTTCGTGATCTTCGTCATCATCCAGGCGCCGCCGGGTGACTTCCTGACGGCGTATGTGGCGACGCTCGCCTCGTCGGGCTCGTCGATCTCGCAGGAGCAGATCGAAGCCTGGCGCGCCCAGTACGGCCTCGATCAGCCGATGATCGTGCAGTACTGGCTGTGGGTGAAGCACCTGGCGCACGGCAATTTCGGCCTGTCGCTGGAGTACCAGCGGCCGAATGCCGAGCTGATCGGCGAGCAGATCGGGCTCACTTTGGCGCTCGCCCTCTTCTCCTTCTTCCTCACCTGGGCGATCGCCATCCCGGCCGGCATCTACTCGGCGACGCATCCGCGCTCGATCGGCGACCACATCCTCACGGTCGTCAACTATGTCGGCGTCGCCACGCCCAACTTCATGCTGGCGCTGATCCTGATGTGGGTGGCCTTCGCCTACTTCGATGTCAGTGTCACCGGACTCTATTCGCCGGAGTATGCCGACGCGCCCTGGAGTTGGGGCAAGTTCCTGGACCTCATGGCGCATCTCTGGCTGCCGGCGCTGGTGCTGGGCATCGCCGGCACCGCCCGCCTCAGCCGCATCATGCGCGCCAATCTGCTGGACGAGCTCAACAAGCCCTACGTCGTGACCGCGCGCGCCAAGGGCATGAAAGAGTGGCGCCTGGTGCTGCGCTATCCCGTGCGGCTCGCCTTCAATCCGCTGATCAGCACCATCGGCTGGTACCTGCCCATGCTGTTCTCGGGCAGCCTGATCGTGGCCACGGTGATGAACCTGCCCAACATCGGCCCGCTGCTGCTGCGCGCCCTGGTGAATCAGGACATGTATCTCGCGGGCGGCATCCTGCTGATCTACTCCTTCCTCACCATTGTGGGCACGCTGCTCTCCGACGTGCTGCTGGCGCTGGTCGACCCCCGCATCCGGGTGGAGGGATGATGGCCCATTCCCGTCAGATGACGGTAGAGACATGACCGCCGCCGACATCGCCGTCGGCAAGGAGGCCGAGGACCGGATCGCCGTCGCCTCCAACTGGAAGCTGGTGTGGTGGCGCTTCCGGCGGCACCACCTCGCCATGGCGAGCGCGGTGCTGTTGATCTTCATGTACACAATCGTGCTGGTGCCGGATTTCTTCTCGACCCAGGACCCCGAACGCACCGATGCTCGCCAGGCCTTCATTCCCGTGCAGACGGTGCATCTGTTCGACGACGGCGCGCTATCGCCCTGGGTCCCGGCCATCGCCGGCAAGCGCAACCCAACCACCTTGCGCATGGAATGGACGACCGACCCGAAGAAGAAGGTGCCGATCACCTTCTTCGGCACCGGCTACAAATGGAAGGTCTTCGGCCTGTTCGAGACCAATCGCCACCTGATCGTGCCGGTGGATCCCAATCAGCGCATCTTCCTGCTGGGCTCCGACCGGCTGGGACGCGATCAGTGGTCGCGCATCATGCACGGGACGCAGACGTCGATGACGGTGGGGCTTGTTGCTGTGGCACTGAGCGTCATACTCGGCGTCGTGCTGGGCGGCATCTCGGGCTATGTCGGCGGCAAGACCGACAGCTTCATCCAGCGCCTGATCGAGCTGCTGCAGTCGGTGCCCACCATCCCGATCTGGCTGGCGCTGAGCGCGGCGCTGCCGCGCGATTGGACGCCGACCCAGATCTTCTTCGCCATCACCGTGATCCTGTCCCTGGTCGGATGGACGACGCTCGGCCGCGAGGTGCGCGGCCGCTTCCTGGCGCTGCGCGAGGAGGACTTCGTGCTGGCGGCGCGTCTCGCCGGCTGTTCGCGCATGCGCATCATCCTGCGCCACATGGTGCCGACGTTCCTGAGCCACATCATCGCCACCTCATCTCTCGCGATCCCGGTGATGATCATCAACGAAACCTCGCTGTCGTTCCTCGGCCTCGGCATCCGCCCGCCCGCCATCAGCTGGGGCGTGCTGTTGCAGGAGGCGCAGAACATCCAGACCCTGGCCCTGGCGCCGTGGCTGCTGATCCCCGGCCTGGTCGTGATCGTGGCCGTGCTGGCTTTCAACCTCGTCGGCGACGGGCTGCGCGATGCCGCCGACCCGTACAGCCATTGACCGGCCGATGAACGCCATCGAACCCCTGCTCTCGGTGCGCGACCTGCGCGTCTCCTTCGCCCTCGATGAAGGGCTGGTCCGCGCCGTCGACGGCACCAGCTTCGACGTCATGCCCGGCCAGGTCCTGGGCGTGGTCGGCGAATCGGGCTGCGGCAAGAGCGTCACAATGAGGGCGATCCTGCAGCTGATCGACCGACCGGGTCGCATCACCAACGGCGAAATCCGCTTCCGCCGAGACGACGGCGTGGTCGACCTCGCGCGCCTCGAGCCGCGTAGTGCCGCGATGCGTGACATCCGCGGCGCCGAGATCGCGCTGATCCCGCAGGAGCCGATGGCGGCGTTCAGCCCCGTGCACACGGTGGGTGACCAGATCGTCGAGGCGATCCTGCTGCACTCCCATCGCTGGCAGCCCGGCAAAAGGATGGGTCGCAGCGAGGCACGCGACATCACGGTCGGACTGTTCCGCGACGTCGGCATCTCGATGCCCGAGCAGCGAATCGACGCCTATTCCTGGCAGCTGTCGGGCGGGCTGCGCCAGCGCGCCATGATCGCCATGGCGCTCAGCTGCAAGCCGCGGCTCCTGATCGCCGACGAGCCGACGACCGCGATCGACGTCACCACCCAGGCCCAGGTGCTTGCCCTGCTGCGCGACCTGCAGGAGCGCTACAACACCGCCATCATCTTCATCACCCACGATCTCGGTGTGATCGCCCAGATGGCGAGCTACGTCGTGGTCATGTATCTCGGTCGCGTCATGGAGGAAGGGCCGGTCGACGACATCTTCCATGCGCCCAAGCACCCCTACACCAAGGCGCTGCTGCGCTCGATCCCGAGCCTCTACGGGCAGACGCGCGTCGCCCTGCCGGTCATCAGCGGCGCCTTGCCCCATCCCTTCAACCGGCCGCCGGGCTGTCCGTTCCATCCGCGCTGCCCCGACGCCATGCCGCGCTGCTCGGATGCCGTCCCGAAGCTGATGCCGGTGCCGCCCAACCAGTTCGCCAGCTGCTTCCTGCACCACGAGGAGGTGGATCCGGCATGAGATCGTCGATCCACCCCCATCCTCACCCTGAGGAGCGGCCGGAGGCCGCGTCTCGAAGGGTGGGCTGCAGACGAGGTGCGCGTTGCCCACCCACGCGCGGTAAACCGCGCGCATTCGAGACGCGCACTGCGTGCGCTCCTCAGGGTGAGGTGGTGCTGTGTTGACCTGATGCCCATGAACACTGAAACGGCCTCTTCTCCGCTTCTCGAGGTCCGCGGCCTCCAGAAATTCTTCCCGATCACGCGCGGCTTCCTGCAGCGCACGGTGGGCCACGTGCGCGCCGTCGACGGCGTCAACTTCACCGTCAATGAGGGCGAGACGCTGGGCCTGGTGGGCGAATCGGGCTGCGGCAAGACCACGGCCTCGCGCTGCATCCTGCGCGCCATCGATCCGACCGGTGGCTCGATCCTCTATCGCACGCGCTCAGGCAAGGTCGTCGACCTCGCAACCCTGTCGCAGGCCGACCTGCTGCCGCTCAGGGCCGAGATCCAGATGATCTTCCAGGATCCGTTCGGGTCGCTCAATCCGCGCATGACGCTCTTGGACAATGTCGGTGAGCCCTTGCTGGTCAACGGCATGAAGAACCGCCGCGAGCGCGCCGACCGCGTCGCCGAGCTTCTGCGCCTGGTCGGCTTGCGCCCGGAGTTCATGCACCGCTTCCCGCACGCCTTCTCGGGCGGCCAGCGTCAGCGCATCGGTATCGCCCGCGCGCTCGCCACGAACCCGCGGCTGGTGGTGGCCGACGAACCCGTCTCGGCGCTCGATGTCTCGATCCAGGCGCAGGTGCTGAACCTGCTGCTCGAGCTGCAGGCCAGGCTGAAGCTCACCTTCCTGTTCGTCGCCCACGATCTCTCGGTGGTGCGCCACATCTCCGACCGCATCGCCGTGATGTATGTCGGCCAGCTGGTCGAGCTGGCGCCGACCGACGCGATCTTCCGCCAGCCGCAGCATCCCTATACGGCCGCCCTGATGCGCGCCGTGCCTGCCGCCGATCCCCGGGTAAAATCAGGCGATGGAGTTCTCGGCGGCGAGGTGCCGAGCCCGGCCGCGCCGCCGTCCGGCTGCTATTTCCATCCGCGCTGCCGCCATGCCCAGGCGCGCTGCAAGGTCGAGGCGACGGCGCTGCGCGAGGTGGCGCCCGGGCATTTCAGCCGCTGCCATTTCGCGGGCGAGATGGTCTTCTGAGCCGCGCCTACAGCGTCGGATCGCCGAGCTCGAAGCCCATCAGCACGCGGCCATGGGTCGAGCCGTTGACGTCCCAGTTCTGCGTGAAGTGCCGGCTGGCGACGCTCATGTCGCGGAAGATGCGCGACATCGGATTGCTTTCGTAGACGCTGCTGCTGGCGCCGGCGTCCCACAGGACCTCGACGGCGCGGCTGGCCAGCCGGCCGGCGAAGGCGGCGTGCGAGCGGAACTTCGCGCGCTGCTCGTTGTCCGGCAGGCCATCGCGCGCGGCGATGTCGCTTGCCTCGTCGCAGACCGCGAACAGGAGCTGGCGCGCCGCGGCGATGGCGGCCGACGCTTCCG
>JADHLS010000179.1 GCA_016780605.1 Reyranella sp. | reverse complement strand
ATGGTCACCGGTTGGCGACCCCTGATCTTGGTCGAGCGCGCATGCGGGCTGTGGTCGAGCTGGCTGTGCAGCTTGTCGGCGGGCTGGTCCGACCACATGTGCAACGGGTAGCGCTCGGCGGTCTTGGAGCCCAGCCATTCGATCGGCTCGAACCAGGTGGCGTGGCCCGGACAGTCGTCGTAGCCGAACGAGGCGATCTTCTCGGAGAAGATCTCGATCCTGCCCGACGGCGTCTTCAGCCGATGCTTGTCGGGGTCGGCGCGGAAGGCGGCCAGCAGGACCGGCTCGCGCGTTTCGCCCTTGGCCTCGGCCATGCCGGCGTCCCAGAAATCGTCGAACGCGGGAATGGTCACACCCGCCTGGGCCGACTTCACGCGCGACAGCTCATAGAGATGTTTCAGCCACTGGGTGGTGTCGCGGCCCTCGGTGTAGGCCTCGCCGTGGCCCATCCGCTCGGCGAGCTGGGAGAAGATCCAATAGTCGTCGCGCGCTTCGCCGACCGACTCGCGGGCCTTCTTCATGGCGATCAGGTAGGGCTCGCGGCTGCCGTAGCCGATGTCGTCGCGCTCCAGGCTGGTGGTCGCCGGCAGGACGATGTCGGCCATGCGCGCGGCGGGCGTCCAGAACTGCTCGTGGAACACGATGGTCTCGGGCTTGCGCCAGGCCAGCATCAGCCGGTTGAGATCCTGGTGATGGTGGAACGGATTGCCGCCCGCCCAGTAGACCAGCCGGATGTCGGGATAGACGAGGTCGCGGCCGTTGTAGGGCACCGTGCCTCCGGGATTGAGCAGCATGTCGGTGAAGCGCGCGACCGGGATGAAGTCGCTGACCGCGTTGGTGCCCTGCGGCAGCGTCGGCCCGCTGTATTTGGGGAAGGCGCTGCCCATCAGGTTGACCGGACCGTAGCCCACGGCGAAGCCGCCGCCCGGCAGGCCGACCTGGCCCAGCATGCAGGCGAGCGTCACCAGTGCCCAGAACGGCTGCTCGCCGTGGTGGCTGCGTTGCAGCGACCAGTTGATGCTGACCGTCGTGCGCGTCGCGGCCATTTCCCGCGCCAGTGCGGTGATGCGCGACGCCGGAATGCCCGTGATCTTCTCCGCCCAGGTAGCGTCCTTGCCCGCAAGCGAGGGTGCGAACTTCTCGAAGCCTACGGTGCAGCGCGCCAGGAACTCGCGATCGTGCAGGTTCTCGGCGAGCAGCGTGTGGCAAAGCGCCAGCATCAGCGCGGTGTCGGTGTTGGGCCGGATCGCCAGCCACTCGACCGCGCCGCCGGTGTCGAGATCGTCGCTGGTCGGCGTGACGTTGACGAAGCGCACGCCCTTGGCGCGCATGCCGTAGAGGCCGCCCTTCACGTGATGCCGGGTGGCGCCGCCGGCGTTGATCTGGCTGTTTTTGAGCGGCACGCCGCCGAAGGACACGAAGAGCTTGCAATGCTCGGCCATGACGTCCCACGGAGTGTGCAGGGACATCAGCTCGTCCATCGGCGCCACAATATGCGGCATCAGCACGCGCGCCGCGCCCAGGCTGTAGGAGTCCTGATGGCGCACATAGCCGCCGACCGAATTCAGGAAGCGGTGGACCTGGCTCTGGGCGTGGTGGAAGCGGCCGGCGCTCGACCAGCCATAGGAGCCGCCGAAGATCGCGCGATTGGAATGGGTCTCCTTCACGCGCTTGAGTTCCCCGGCGACGAGATCGAGCGCTTCGTTCCAGCCGACCTCGACGAACGGCTCCTGGCCGCGTTTCTCGGGATTCGCGCCGGGTCCTTTTTCCAGCCAGCTCTTGCGCACGGCCGGCCGACGCACGCGCAGCCGCGTCACCTCGTCGGACAGCATGTGCAGGCCGATCGGTGAGGGATCGGGATCCTTGGAGAAGGGGTGCAGGCGGATGGCCTTGCCGGCGTCGTCGTACTCGACCTCATAGACGCCCCAATGGGCGGCCGTGAGGGTGCGCTGGTGGGTCATCGGTTACTCACGCGGACTTTGCGATGGACAGGAAACGATCGACTTCGTCGGGATCGGTATCGAACGCGGTGACGAGACGAAACGCCCGTTCGCCCGGACGATCGGACGGCCAAGGATGGTACTTGGCGCCGCCTGCCTGCAAGGCATCATGAATATGGGCGGGCATGACGACGAATATCTCATGGGCGTCGACGGGATACAGGAGCTGCGTGCCCTTGAGCGGCGTGAGCCCGGCGACCAACCGGCGGGCCATCGCATTGGCATGCCGCGCGTTCTCGAGCCACAGGCCGTCGGTCAGGTAGGCGTCGAGCTGCGACGACAAGAGGCGCATCTTGGAGAGCAGATGGCCGCCGCGCTTGCTGCGGAACGGGAAATCCTGGGCGAGTTCGGGCTTGAAGAAGACCACTGCCTCGGCCGCCAGCACGCCGTTCTTGGTGGCGCCGAAGCTCAGCACGTCGACACCGGCCTTCCAGGAGAGCTCGGCCGGCGAGCACCCGACATAGGCCAGCGCATTGGCAAAGCGTGCGCCGTCCATGTGCAGCTTCAGTCCGTGCCGATGCGTCGAGGTGGCGATCGCGGCGATCTCCTCCGGCGCATAGACGGTACCGCATTCGGTCGCCTGGGTGATGCTGACGGCGGCAGGCTGGGCGAAATGCGGCACGCCGTAGACCGGCTGGGCCAGCGCCTCGGCGAGCTTCACTGGATCGACCTTGCCGCCCGCACCGTCGATGCGGAACAGGCGCGCGCCCGAGGTGAAGAACTCCGGTGCCCCGGTCTCCTCGGCTGCAATATGCGAGGAGGGATGGCAGAAGATCGCGCCCCACGGCGGCGAACAGCAGGCGAGCGCCAGGCTGTTCGCCGCGGTGCCGGTGACGACCGGGAAGGCCACTAGGTCGGGCTTCTCGAACAGCTCGCGAAGACGCGCTTCGACGCGATGCGTCCAGTCGTCGGCGCCGTAGGAGAACGCCGCGCCGCTGGTGAAGGCCTTGCCGACCGCGGCGATGACCGATGGATGAGCGCCGACCTCGTTGTCGCTGCGAAAATTCATTGTCGTTCCTCAGGCTGGCGCGTCACGGCCTCGAGGCGGTTGCCGTCAGGATCGCGCACGAAGGCGGCGTAGTAGTCGGGACTGTAGTGTTCGCGGATGCCGGGCTGGCCGTCGTCGCTGCCGCCATTGGCCAGAGCGGCGGCATGGAAGGCGCGCACGGCGGCGCGGCTCGGCGCGCGGAAGCACCAATGGCGATTGTCGGGCGAGACGTTGTCGCTGAGGTAGATCGACATGTAGCAGGGGGCGCCGTCGACGCGATGCCGTTCACCATAGCCGATGGCGCGTTCGCGACGGTTGATGCGGGGCACGCCGAGCGGCGCCAGTACGGCGTCGTAGAACTTCTGGGCGCGATCGAGATCGGTCGCCGTGATCGACAGGTGATCGAACATCTACCGGCTGATCCCAGGCGCGAATTCGACCGTGCCCAGCAGGGTGCCGTTGCGCGGGTCGAGGATGTAGGCCTGGGTGGGCCCGCCCGGCGTCTCGACGTGGACGACGACGCGGTCGCCCGTGGCCGTCATCGATACCACGCGGGCGCCCGCTGGGAGGGCGATTCGCTCGCTGAAGCTTGCGGCGGCTGGCGAGCGGCCGGCGTTGGGCGTAGACATGCGGCGGGCAATCTCGGCCGCGATGACGATGAAACCCGCCACGATCAGCAGGCCCATCACGATGACCAGCACCTTCAGCCAGAGCGGCGCATAGGCCTGAGACGGGGACGCCAAGAAGACTCCATGATGAGCGGCCGCCACTTCGTGACCGTCGATGAAAGCGCCTCGGGCGAGCGGCTCGACCGTGCTCTCGCGGCGGCCTTGCCGGACCTCACACGCAGCCGCGTGAAGGCGCTGATCGAAAGCCGCCGGGTGGCGCTTGCGGACGGCCGGACGATAGAAGAGCCCTCCCGCAAGGTCAAAACGGGCGAGCGCTTCGTCGTCGACATTCCCGAGCCCGAGCCCGCCGAGCCCAAGGCCCAGGCCATCGATCTCGACATACTCTACGAGGATTCCGACCTGCTGGTGCTGAACAAACCTGCAGGTCTCGTCGTCCATCCCGCGCCCGGCAATCCGGACAACACGTTGGTCAACGCCCTGCTGGCGCATTGCGGCGACAGCCTTTCGGGCATCGGCGGGGTCCGCCGGCCGGGCATCGTGCATCGCCTCGACAAGGACACTTCGGGCGTCATGGTGGTGGCCAAGAACGACACCACGCATCGGGCGCTCGCCAAGCTGTTCGCGGCGCACGACCTCACCCGCATCTACCAGGCGCTGGTGTGGGGCTCGCCCAAGGCGCCGAAGGGCACGATCGAGGCCGCCATTGGCCGCCATCCCGTCGACCGCAAGCGCATGACCGTGCGCCGGAGCGGGGGTCGGGCAGCCCTGACGGAGTACTGGGTCGAGCGCCGGTTCGGGCCGCCCCAGGCGCCAATCGCCAGCCTCGTCGGCGCCCGACTGGGTACCGGGCGGACCCATCAGGTCCGCGTCCACCTGGCCCATATCGGCTGTCCGGTGGTCGGCGATCCGGTCTACGGCCGAAAGTCTCGCAACGCCTCTCAACCGGCCTCGTTGAGGGACTTCAAGCGGCAGGCGCTTCACGCCGCCGTTCTGGAGTTCCGGCACCCACGGACGGGGCGGGAGATGCACTTCGCCACAGAATTGCCTCAAGACTTCAGGAGGTTGGTGTCTGAACTGAACAGCGTTAAGTATAACCCTAATGTCCTAGGGTATTAGTCGGATTTTCTTGACCCAAGGATCATCCGACCTCTAGAGTCTGACTTTAGCAGTCAACGGGCAAGAGTGCTAAACGCCCGTTCAGCCTTTGTACCTGAAAGGGGGAGCTATGAACGCTACCGCCAATCTTCCCGCCCTCCCATCGTCCCTCACCCCCGAGGGCAATCTCAGCCGCTACCTGCAGGAGATCCGGAAGTTCCCGCTTCTGGAGCCGCAGGAGGAGTTCATGCTGGCCAAGCGCTGGCGCGAGCATGGCGACAGCCAGGCCGCCCACAGGCTGGTGACCAGCCATCTGCGCCTGGTCGCCAAGATCGCCATGGGCTATCGCGGCTACGGCCTGCCGGTGGCCGAGCTCATTTCCGAGGGCAACGTCGGCATGATGCAGGCCGTGAAGCGGTTCGACCCGGACCGCGGCTTCCGTCTGGCGACCTATGCCATGTGGTGGATCCGTGCCTCGATCCAGGAATACATCCTGCACAGCTGGTCTCTGGTGAAGATGGGCACCACGGCGGCGCAGAAGAAGCTGTTCTTCAACCTGCGCAAGCTCAAGGGCCAGATGCAGGCTATCGAGGAGGGCGACCTGTCGCCTGAGCAGGTGACCAAGATCGCGACCCGCCTCGGGGTGCCCGAGGAGGAGGTGGTGAACATGAACCGCCGCCTCGCCGCGCCCGACAGCTCGCTCAACGCCCCGGTGAAGACCGAAGGCGACATGGAGTGGCAGGACTGGCTGGTCGACGAGAGTCCCAACCAGGAGGCGCGCCTGGCCGAAAGCCAGGAGCTCGGCCAGCGCAAGACCATGCTGGCCGCCGCGCTGAAGCAGCTCACCGACCGCGAGCGGCACATCATCGTCGAGCGCCGCCTGGTCGACGAGCCCAAGACGCTCGAGGACCTGTCGGCCAAGTACGGCATCAGCCGGGAGCGCGTACGCCAGATCGAGGTGCGCGCCTTCGACAAGCTGCAGAAGGCCATGAAGAACATGGTCGTCGAGGCTGCCAACCGTCCGGCCAAGCTGGCGGCGGCGACCTGACCGGTCGATACCGAACAAGCATCCGAAAGGCCGCCTGCAAGGGCGGCCTTTTTGCTGGGCGCGTCGCTCCAGTGGCGCGTTCCTGGCAAAAAGGTCAGGCTCCAGCAAACACTGGGAGGCTGCCATGACCGATCCCATCCTCTACGAGACGCTGCCGTCGGGCATTGCCCGTATCGTCCTCAACCGCGCCGACACGAGGAACGCGCAGGACACCGCATTCCTTTACGCCCTGAACGATGCCTTCGACCGCGCCGCGCAGGACGACGCTATCAAGGTGATCGTGCTGTCGGCCAACGGCCCGCACTTCTCCTCGGGCCACGACCTGCGCGAAGTCGACGGTCACGGCAACATGCGCAACTACGAGACAGTCGGCACCTGGTCGGGCTTCGGCAAGCCCGGCGCCGAGGCACAGTACGCGCGCGAGCAGGAGATCTACGTCGGTTTCTGCGAGCGCTGGCGCAACATCCCCAAGCCGACGATGGCGCTGGTGCAGGGCAAGGTCATCGCGGGCGGGCTGATGCTGATCTGGCCCTGCGACCTCATCATCGCCGCCGCCGACGCCGAGTTCCTCGATCACACGGTGGCCATGGGTGTGGGCGGCGCTGAGTTCTTCGCCCATCCCTGGGAGCTCGGCGTGCGCAAGGCCAAGGAATTCCTGTTCACTGCCGACTGGATCAAGGCGGAGGAGGCGCACAGGCTGGGCATGGTGAACCACGTGGTGCCGCGCGCCGAGCTGGAGTCCTTCGGCCTCGCCATGGCCGAACGCATCGCCCAGAAGCCCTTGTTTGCCCTGAAGCTCACCAAACAGGCCATCAACGCCGCCCAGGATGCCCAAGGCCGGGTGAGCGCGATGCAGACCTCCTTTGCGCTCCACCACCTGGCCCATGCCCACAACATGCTGGCCCACGGCAAGCTCATAGACCCCACGGGCTTGATGCCGGCCATCAAGAAGCATCAAAAGGCCGCGGAATAGCGGTTTTGGCCCGGGCAGGCCTTCCTGTATGTTCCGCGCCACCATGAATGCCAAGAACATCGCCATCGTCGGTGCCACCGGCGCGGTCGGAGTGGAAATCCTCCGCGTCCTCGAGCGACGGAACTTTCCGGTCGCCGCCCTGAAGCTGCTCGCCTCGGCCCGCTCGGTCGGCAAGACGCTGGCGTTCAAAGGCAAGCCGCACAAGGTCGAGGAACTCAAGGCCGACGCCTTCACGGGCATCGACATCGCCTTCTTCAGCGCCGGCGCCACGCGCAGCCGCGAGTTCGTGCCGGCGGCCAAGGCGGCGGGCTGCGTCGTGGTCGACAATTCGTCGGCCTTCCGCATGGCCCCCGACACCCCGCTGGTCGTGCCCGAGGTCAATGGCGGCGACCTTGCGCACCACAACGGCGTGATCGCTAACCCCAACTGCACCGCCGCCATCCTGTCAGTCGCGGTGTGGCCGATCCACAAAGCCGCGGGCGTGAAGCGCATCATCGTGTCCACCTACCAGTCGGCGTCGGGCGCCGGCGCCGCCGCCATGCAGGAGCTCGAGGACCAGGCGCGCGACTTCGCCGCCGGCAAGGACATCAAGCGCGCGGTGTTCCCGCACCAGATCGCCTTCAACGTCTTCTCGCACAACACCAAGGTCGCCGAGAACGGCTACAACGAGGAAGAGAACAAGGTCGTCGAAGAGACGCGCAAGATGTTCCATTTGCCGAACCTTCCGATCGCACCGACCTGCATTCGCGTCCCGGTTCTGCGCGCCCACTCCGAGGCGATCACGCTAGAGCTTGAGAAGCCCCTGTCGCCCGAGCAGGCGCGCGAGATCCTGTCCAAGGCGCCGGGCGTTAAGCTGGTCGACGACGCCGCGGCCAACCATTTCCCCATGCCGCTGGAAGCCAGCGGCGACCTCGACGTCCATGTCGGCCGCATCCGCCGCGACCTCTCCAACCCCAACGGGCTGATGTTGTGGGTGGCGGGCGACCAGCTGCTGAAGGGTGCGGCCTGGAACGCTGTGCAGATCGCCGAGGAACTCGCCAAGCTCGGCGCCAGGCCCGGGGCCATCGCGGCGGAGTGATGGGCCGCCGCTACGGCCGCATCAATCCGCCTTTTGCTTCGCCTGGGCGGACACGTCCTTCAACCGTCTCTTTGCGCCGTCACATCCAGTCGATGATGAGCTTGCACACGGCCATCACGCCCAGCAACGCCCACAGCACCAGCGACTGGTAGTAGAAGAGGTTCGTCGTCAGCTTATACCGGGAATAGCGCGACGCGATCGTCGGATCGAACAGCGGATCGTTTTGGATCTCCCAGTCGTTCTCGGGGCGCACGTCGGGGAAGTCGCGGGCCATGGCGAAGTTGCCGATGGTCGCGGCGATCGAGCTCGTCAAGGCGAACAGCGCCGTGACCGTGATGGCGCCGATCATGCCGGGCGCGCCAGTTCGTGTCGGGCGGCAGCGTGCTCGATGGCAGCCGGCGTCGTTCCGTCGACCACCTTCTGCCACCAGCGCCTCGCCTCCGCGGCGTCGCGGGCGCGGGCGGCGACGCCGATCTGGAACATCGCCTCGGCCCGCCTCGCAGGGCTGTCGGCCTGATCCAATGCGTCGGTGGCCGACAGGTCGCCGGCGTGCAGCGCGAGCAGGGGGCCAGGCCACGCCACAGGAGCCGCCTCCGGGTGCTGCCTGGCGACCGGTCGCCCGAGGAGGCGTTGCGACGTCAGGCGATAGAGCTGCCAATAGAGATCCGCCGGTTCGCCAGCGATGGCTCGCTCCAGCTCCGGCAAGGCGGCCTGCCAGTCGGCAAGACGCAGGCACACGCAGGCGCGTGCCGCCGCCCGCGTCGCCGGCAGCAGTTCGAGTTGGCGGCGCCAATCGCGATCGGCCTCGGCAACCTTGCCCAGCGCCAGCCGCGCGAT
>JADHLS010000178.1 GCA_016780605.1 Reyranella sp. | reverse complement strand
AGCGGCCGAACAGCGCCGTCAGGCCGGGCGCGGCGCTGAAGCGCGCGCTGAGACGGAACGCCTCGCGCGCATGGTCGACATCGACCTCCAGGCTCATGCCGCCATCTGCCTCACACCCATCCGCCGGGCCAGCAGCTCCGAGCCGAGCAGCGCCAGCATCGAGATGGCGATCGACACCAGCGCGAGCCGCAGCGCGCCGGCATCGCCGCCGGGGATCTGGGTCAGGGTGTAGATCAAGGACGGCAGGGTCTGGGTCTCGCCGGGAATGTTGGACACGAAGGTGATGGTGGCGCCGAACTCGCCCATCGACTTGGCGAAGCACAGGATGGCGCCGGCGATCACGCCGGGCAGGCAGAGCGGCAAGGTGACGGTGGCGAACACCCAGAGCGGACTGGCGCCCAGCGTGCCCGCCGCCGACTCAAGGCGCGTGTCGACGGCCTCAATCGAGAGACGGATGGCGCGCACCAGCAGCGGGAAGCCCATGACGCCGCAAGCCAGCGCCGCGCCGGTCCAGCGGAAGGAGAAGACGATGCCGAAAGCCTGGTCGAGGAAGGCGCCGATCGGCCCGCGCTTGCCGAAGGAGATCAGCAACAGGTAACCCGTGACGACGGGTGGCAGGATGAGCGGCAGATGCACCAGCGTGTCCAGGAGGCCCTTGCCCCAGAAATCCTTGCGCGCCAGCAGCCAGGCGATGGCGACGCCGATCGGGAGGCTGGCCAGGGTCGCCGTGGTGGCGACCAGCAGGCTCAGCCGGACCGCTGTCCATTCTTCCGGAGTCATGTCGCGGAGTTGGATTTCACCAGGACGGTGAAGCCCTGCTTCTCGAAGGAGGTCCGCGCCTTGGCGCTGCGCAGGAAGTCGAAGAAGGCCTTGGCGTCCGCGTTGGACGACTCCTTGGTCAGCGCGGCCGGATAGATGATCGGCGGATGCGAATCGGCGGGGAAGGTCGCCACGATCCTGACGTTCGGCTCGGCCGCGGCGTCGGTGCTGTAGACGATGCCGAGCGGCGCTTCGCCCCGGGCGACCAGCAGCAGGGCGGCGCGGACGTTCTCGGCCTGGGCGATGCTGTCCTTCACCGCGTTCCAGGCGCCGAGCTTCTCCAGCGCGGCCTTGCCGTACTTGCCCGCTGGCACGGCGTCGATGTTGGCCATCGACAGACGACCGCCGGCCAGCGCCTTGGCGAGATCGTCGCCCTTGAGGACGAGGTTCGTGGTCTTGGAGTCCCTGGGGGCGATAACGACGATCTTGTTGCCCAGCAGATTGAAGCGTGAGTCGATCTTGATCAGGTTCTTGGCCTGAACGTAGTCCATCCAGTCGAGGTCGGCCGAGATGAACATGTCGGCCGGCGCGCCCTGTTCCATCTGCTTGGCCAGCGCCGAGCTCGCGGCATAGGAGATCCTGGGTACGGGCTTGCCGGTGTCCTTCGACCAGTTCGCGGCGATCTCGTCGAGGGCGTTCTTGAGGCTGGCGGCGGCGAAGACCACGACGTTGTTTTGGGCGTGCACAAGGCCGGGCACCAACGGCAGGGCGAGCGCCAGCCCAAGCCAACTCCGTCTCTTCAACATACCTGCCTCCGGTTCAGGGAGCCGGTATAGTCGACTGGACATAGCGCTTCGTCCAGACCTTGTTTGCAGCCAGGGTGAGGCGGCGGATCGCCACGGCCAGGATCACCAGGAGCGAGGCGATCAGGACCTTGTGGGCGGGCCGCGGCGCGAGGTCGAGATCGATGTTGGCCTCCAGCGCCAGCATCGGATCGCGGCCGTTGACCAGCCAGTACCACAGGGCCTCGAAGATCACGGTGGAGAAGGTCGCGGCAACGGCCAGGAGGGCGAGGCCTGCGTAGTTCTTCTGCAGCCTGGCCGGCAGGGCGCGCCACAGCATCAGCCAGGTGAACAGGCCGGCGGTGAATGCGGGTTCGCTGATCCTGACCTTGGACTGGATGAAGAAATGGATGATGGCGATGAAGGCCGCCGGATAGATCAGCCAATGCAGGCGTTTCCAGTTGCGCTTGAGCCGCCGCTGCCAGCCGTTGGTCGAGGTGATGGCGAGCAGGGTCAGGGAGATCAGCGCCACGAAGCCGATGGTGAGATAGAAGCGCCTGATGATCTCCGTGGCGACGACGATCAGGTTCCATTTCTGGTCGAGCACGTAGATCAGGAAGTGCGCGCCGGCATAGAGCGCCGCCGCGACGCCGATGCGGCGGCGCACATGGATCAGCGGCATCCAGTCGAACAACGCGCGCGCCGGTGTCATGGCGAGCGACAGCACCAGGAAGATGACGGCCCAGTCGCCGGTCGCATGAGTGGCGAGCGTCACCGGTCTGGGCTCGAGGTCGCCATTGTACCAGCGCCACGCCAGCTCCAGCGCCGGCAAGCAAAGCCCGATCAGCGTGGCGAGGCGCAGCCAGAAGATCTTCTGTTGGACGGTCACGGCGCCAAGCTACGCGAACCGGCGCTCAACGGAAGGTCAAACTTGCGTCATCGCTGGAGCGCCGAGCGTCTTTCTGTCGTCCTGAGCGCAGCGAAGGACCTAGTCGGCGCTTGCAACCGGCATGAGATCCTTCGCTGCGCTCAGGATGACAGAGGCCCGGCCGGAGGCCGCGCTCGCGTGAACCTAGCGCTGGTTCCCAAACAGGTACTGGTAGGTGCCGATCGTTGGCGCCTTCGAAACGCCAAAATTCCTGAGCGCGGCAAGCTTGAACGTCGCCCGCGCCGCCGCACCGACCGTCGCGGCGTCGTTGCCTTCCAGCAGCGCCACCCACTCCGCCTCGTCGGCGCGCGGCACATCGTGGCTCTGGGACTGCAGTGGCGCGTGCGCCACCTCGAGGTCGTTCTCGCCCGCCATGGCGCCCACCATGCCGGGCCGCGCGATCGCCTTGGGTAGCGCGCTCTCCTTCAGCCATTCGATCAACGGCTTGCGGGCGCGCGGATCGGGCGTGAAGCGCACCGCCGCCAGCGCGCCACCGACGCCATGCGCGAGGTCGGCCTGGACGCGCAAGGTGATGCGGCTGAACTTGGTGAACTTCGCCATCACCGCTTGGGTCCACGGCGTCTGGTTGGCCAGCAGCGCGAGATAGCCCGGCGTCGCCAGGTCCTCGACCGTGTCGCATTCGTAGGTGGCGAGATACTTGGGCGAGCCGCGCACGGCGACGTAGCGCCGGCCGCGATGAAAGCCCGGCAAGTTGACGCGCTCGTCAATGTGCTCGCGATTGTACCATTCGTTGAAATCGCGTTCGTCGCGAGCTTTTACCTCGCAGAACACGACCAGCATTCCCTTGCCGTGCAGCGGCATGGTTTCTCCCCGCAATGGCTGCTGCCAGTCTATGCTGCCGGCCTCAGGAGAGGAAACACCATGAAAATCACCAAGATCGAGGATCTGCACTGCAACGCAGGCTGGCGCGACTTCTCGTTCCTCAAGATCTCGACCGACGAAGGCCTGGTCGGCTGGTCCGAGTACAACGAAGGCTACGGCAGCGCCGGCCTCACCGCCGTGATCCGTCGCATGGCCCAGGACCTGATCGGCCAGGATCCGCGTCCCATCGAGCGCATCATGGCGCGCCAGCAGGCGATCACCCGCCAGGCGCCGGGCGGGCTCAACCAGCAGGCCATGGCCGCCGTCGAGAATGCGCTGCTCGACGTCAAGGCGAAGGCGCTGGGCGTGCCGGTCCATGCCCTGTTCGGCGGTCCGGTGCGCGATCGCCTGCCGCTCTACTGGTCGCACTGCGGCAGCTATCGCTTCAGCAATGCGGCGATGATGGGCGTCGAGCCGGTGCGCTCGCTCGACGACCTGGTGCAGCTCGGTAAGCACGTGAAGGAACGGGGCTTCAAGGCGCTCAAGACCAACATCTTCCGCTTCGACGGCAACCCGCCCTACATGCACCAACCGGGCTTCGCGCGCGGGCCGGGCTATCCCGAGCTCAATGCCGACAACGCGACACTGGCTGCCATGACCGAGGGGCTGGCGGCCTTCCGCCAGGGCGCGGGCCCCGAGATGGGCATCCTGCTCGACAGCAATTTCAACTTCAAAACCGAGGGCTACATCAAGGTCGCGCGCGCCTGCGAGCCCTACAATCTTTTCTGGCTGGAGATCGATTCCTACGATCCCGAGGGCCTGCGCCTGATCCGCGACCGCGCCGCCATGCCCATCGCCTCGTGCGAATCGCTGTTCGGCCGCCGCCAGTTCAGGCCGTTCTTTGAAAACCGCTCGATGGATGTGGCGATCATCGACGCCCCGTGGAACGGCGTGCAGGAGTCTATGAAGATCGCGGCGATGGCCGAGCCGTATGAGATCAACTGCGCGCCGCACAATTTCTACGGCCACATGTCGACCCTGATGAGCGCCAACATGTGCGCCGCCATGCCGAATTTCCGTATCATGGAAATCGATATCGACGACGTTCCCTGGAAGGACGATCTGGTCACCCATCCGCCGGTCATCCAGAATGGCGAACTGATCGTGCCCACCCGTCCGGGCTGGGGTGCCGACATCAACGAGGAAGCCGTGCGGGCGCACCCGCCCAAGAACCCACATCCGTGAGGGGAGAGGTCATATGGTCTACGAACTGCGTTGCTACACCCTGGCGCCGGGCAAGATGCCGGACTACCTGAAGGCGGCCGAGACGATCGGCCGGCCGGCCCGTGGCAACAATTACGGCGTCAATCACGGCTACTGGACGGCCGAGTTCGGCGCGCTGAACCAGATCTGGCATCTGTGGAAGTACGACAGCCTGAACGATCGCGAGCGCCTGCGCGGCGAGCTCGCCAAGAACAAGGACTGGACCGAGAAGTACGTGCCGACCATCCGGCCGTGGATCCAGCGCCAGGACCTGCGAGTGATGAACGCGGTGGTCGACATCAAGCCCTCCGACGGCACCACGGGCAACGTCTATGAGCTCCGCATCTACCGCACGGTGCTGGGCGGCGCGCAGCAGTACGGCAAGGATTTCCTCGAGGTGAAGGAAGCGCGCGAGAAGTATTCGCCGATCTGGGGCGCCTGGACGGGCGAATTCCCGCAGCCGAACGAATGGATCCATCTCTGGCGCTACAAGAACCTGCAGGAGCGTTTCGAGGCCCGCGCCGCGGCGACCAAGGACCCGGCGTGGCAGGCTTATCTGGCGAAGGGCCCGGCCAAGCTCGCCGAGATGCATTCGACGCTGCTGCTGCCGACGAACTATTCGCCGCTTAAATAGGCAGCGGCATCGATCTTCCTCATGTTCCTCTCCCCCTTGGGGGAGAGGCTGGGTGAGGGGGTGATGCAGGAGATAGTCTTCGCGTTGAACCCCCTCACCTAACCTCTCCCCCAAGGGGGAGAGGAACATGAGGCGCGGATCGCGCGTCGTTACGTGCTTACGGAGATTGTGACTATGGACTCCTACAACGACACCGAGCTCGCCCTGATGAAATTCGGTGTCGGCCAGCCCGTGCCGCGCATGGAGGATCCGACGCTGCTGCGCGGCCAGGGTCGGTACACCGACGACATCAACCTCGCGGGCCAGGCCTATGCCGTGATGGTGCGCAGCCGCATCGCCCACGGCGTGCTGAAGGGCATCGACACCAAGGCCGCGCTCGCCATGCCGGGCGTGATCGCGATTTACACCCATGCCGACCTCGACGCCGCGGGCTTCGGGCCGCTGAAGTGCCCGATGAACATCCCGCAGCGCGACGGTTCGCCGATGAAGACGCCGCCGCGTCCCTCGCTCGCCAAGGGCAAGGTGCGGTTCGTGGGCGAGGCCGTGGCGTGTGTCGTGGCCGAGACCGCCGTGCAGGCCAAGGATGCCGCCGAAGCGGTCGAGCTCGACATCGAGGAGCTGCCCGCCGCCACGACGCCGGCCGACGCGCTGAAGCCTGGCGCCGCGCAGATCCACGACGATGTCCCCGGGAACCTCGCTCTCGACTTCCACTACGGCGATGCCGAGGCGGTGAAGAAGGCCTTCGCCGAAGCCGCGCACGTGACGCGCCTGGAGATCGTCTCCAACCGCATCGTCGTCAACCCGATGGAGCCGCGCTCGGCGATCGGCTCTTACGACGCCAAGACCGGGCGCTATACGTTGAATGTCGGCTGCCAGGGTGTGATGGGCCTGCGCGGCGGCCTCGCGCGCGACGTGCTGAACGTGACGCCCGACAAGGTGCGCGTGCTGACCGGCAATGTCGGCGGCTCCTTCGGCATGAAGAGCCAGGTCTATCCCGAGTACGGCCCGCTGCTGCTGGCGGCCAAGCTTCTCGGCCGCCCGGTGAAGTGGACCGACGAACGCTCCGAAAGCTTTCTGAGCGACCATCACGGCCGCGATCACCAGCGCGTCGCCGAGCTGGCGCTCGACAAGGACGGTAAGTTTTTAGCCGTGCGCCTGACAGGTACGGGCAATGCCGGCGCCTACATCTATCCGCCGATGCCCGCCACCACCAACGCGGTGAAGAACATCATCGACGTCTACGCGACGCCGGCGATGGAGGTGAACTCCAAGGTGGTGTTCACCAACACCACGCCGATCGGCGCCTATCGCGGCGCCGGCCGCCCCGAGGGCAACTACTACATGGAGCGGCTGATCGACAGCGCGGCGCGCGAGATGGGCATCGATCGCGTCGAGCTGCGCCGCCGCAACCATATCGCGCCGTCGCAGATGCCCTACAAGGCGCCGTCGGCGATGAACTACGATTCGGGCGAGTTCACCACCGTGCTCGACAAGGCGCTGGCCGCCGCCGACTGGCAGGGCTTCGACCAACGCAAGGCCGAGAGCCGCGAGCGTGGCAAGCTGCGCGGCCGCGGTATCGGCTCCTACCTCGAGGTTACCGGGCCGCCGGCCAAGGAATATGGCGGCGTGCGCTTCGAGGCCGATGGCACCATCACCATGCTGAGCGGCACGCTGGACTACGGCCAGGGTCACGCCACGCCCTTCGCCCAGGTGCTGGGCGCCAAGCTCGGCATCCCGGTGACGCGCTTCCGCCTGCTGCAGGGCGATTCCGACCAGCTCAAGGTCGGCGGCGGCACCGGCGGCTCGAAGTCGGCACTGGTCGCGAGCCAGGCCTTCCTCGAGGCCGGCGACAAGGTGATCGAGCAGGGCAAGCAGATCGCGGGGCACGTGCTCGAGGCCGCCGCGACCGACATCGAGTTTTCCCGCGGGCGCTTCACGATCGCCGGAACCGATCGGGGCATCAGCATCCTCGATCTCGCCGAGAAATTGCGCTCGGGGCTGACGCTGCCAACCGAGCTGCCGCAGTCGCTCGATGTCAGCCACATCTCCGACAACCCGCCATTCTCCTTCCCCAACGGCTGCCACATCGCCGAGTTCGAGATCGATCGAGACACCGGCCAGATCGAGGTCGTGCGCTATTTCATGGTCAACGACTTCGGCACGGTCATCAATCCGATGCTGACCGCGGGCCAGGCCCATGGCGGCGTGATGCAGGGCATCGGCCAGGCGCTGATGGAGCGCACGGTCTACGATCCGCAGGGCCAGCCGGTCGCCGGCTCCTACATGGACTACGCCCTGCCGCGCGCCGCCGATGCGCCCGACATGTCGGTGCAGAACCATTCGGTGCCGTGCAAGACCAACCTTCTGGGCGTGAAGGGCTGCGGCGAGGCGGGCTGCGCCGGCGCGCTGCCGTCGGTGATGAACGCCGTGGTCGATGCGCTGAGCGAGTTCGGCGTCACGCACATCGACATGCCGGTGACGCCGGAGAAGGTTTGGCGGGCCCTCAACACATAGAGACGACGGCACAGGACTTGCGTCATTCCCCTCGCAGAGGAGAGGCGTCATGAAAGCTGTCGTGATTCATGCGCTCGGCGGTCCCGACCAGCTGACGCTCGCCGACATGCCCGACCCGGTGCCCGGCGCGGGCGAGGTGCTGATCGACGTCGCCTATGCCGGCTGCAACTGGGCCGACACGCAGGTGCGCCAGGGCATCTATCCGCATCCCATGACCTATCCCATGGTGCTGGGCTTCGAGGTGTCGGGCGCGGTGGCCGCGCTCGGTCCCGGCGTGACCGGCGTCAAGGTCGGCGACCGCGTCGCGACCTTTCCGGAGAAGGGCGGCGCCTATGCCGAGAAGTGCGTCGCCGCTGCGTCGGGCCTCATCAAGCTGCCCGACGCCGTCGGCCTTGATGTCGCCGCCGCCTTCCCGATCCAGGCGCTCACCGCCTATCACATGATGTGGACGATCTACGGCGGCGTCGGCAAAGGCGACACCGTGCTGGTGAATGCCGTGGGCGGTGGCGTCGGCCTGATGTGCACCCAGCTCGCCGTCCATGCGGGAGCGCGCGTGATCGGCACCACGGGCACGCCGGGCAAGGACAAGCGGGCGCTCGAGTACGGTGCCTCACGCGTGGTCGTGACCTCGACCGAGGATTTCGAGAAGGCCGTGCTCGACTTCACCGGCGGCAAGGGCGTCGATCTTGCGATCGACTCCTACGGCGCCACCATGCTCGACCGCACCTTCAACGTCGTGAAGAAGCTCGGCCACGTCATCAGCATCGGCGAGGCCGAGGGCCAGCCGTTCAAGAACATCCGCGAGCGCATCCTGCCGCGCTCGCAAACCTTTACGCGCCTGCATCTCGGCCACGTCGACCATGACCTGCCGGCCTGGAAAGCGGGCATCGACCACGTGCTGGGTGGCATCGTTGCGGGGTGGCTGAAGGTACCGATCGAGGGCGTGTTCCCGCTTGCC
>JADHLS010000177.1 GCA_016780605.1 Reyranella sp. | reverse complement strand
CTCACGATGGCCGAGCTGGTCGAGCAGCCGCGCCGTGAGTCCGGCCAGCGTGCGCGGCCGATAGGGCAGCGCCGGCGCCGGCGAGCCGCCGACGCCCGGCACGTCGAAAACGATCGCCTCTCGGCCGTCCAGGGCGTCGACGAAGGGCTCGACGAGCTCGACATTGGCGCCGATGCCGTTGAACAGCAGCAGCGGCGGCAACGCCTTGTCGCCGGCGCGGATGCCGACGCGCAGCACCTGCCCGTCGACATCGTGCAGGGAGACCTGCACTCAGGCCTCCAGCACGTAGCGGCCAGGCGCGGGATCGATCGGCTGATTCCGCCCGGCGCCAAGCTCGGCCGGTGCCGACACCGTGTCCTGCGAGCGCGCCTTGATCCATTCCAGCCAGTGCGGCCACCAGCTGCCGGTGTGCCGTGTCGACTGCTCGAGCCAGGCCTCGGCCGTCGCTGACCGCGCCGGGCCGCTCTGGAAGAAGGCCTTGGGATTGCCCGGAGGATTGAGCAGGCTCTGGATGTGGCCCGAGTTGGCCAGCACGAAGGTGCTGCGCTCGCCGTAGAGCCGGGCGGTGTTGTAGCAGCCCTGCCAGGGCGTGATGTGGTCGGTCACGCCGGCCACGACGTAGCTGTCGAGGTCGAGGCGGCGCATGTCAATCGCCGCACCGTCGGGCGTGAGCCGGCCACCCTTGACGAAGGGATCGCCGCCGATGAGGTCGAGGAAGTCCGCATGTAGCCGCGCCGGCAGCCGGGTCGTGTCGTTGTTCCAGTAGAGGATGTCGAAGGCGGGCGGCGGATTGCCCATCAGGTAGTTGTTGACCCAGTAGTTCCAGATCAGGTCGTTGGGCCGCATCCAGGCGAACATGCGGGCAAGTTCACGGCCTTGGAGCACGCCGTTCGCGCGGGACGCCGCCTTCGCCGCGGCGATGCTGGCCGGCGAGACGAAGGCGCCGGCCGTGGTGCCGCGTGCCACGGCCATGTCGAGCACGCACACCGCGACAGTGGCGCTATGCACCTTCTTCTCGCCACGCGCCGCGAGGCTCGCCAGGAACGCCGACATGGTGATGCCGCCAGAGCACGAGCCCCAGATGTTCACGTCGTCAGCGCCGGTGATGTCGCGCACTGCGTCGACCGCCTCGTCGAGCGCTGCGACATAGGTCGCCAGCCCAAAATGGCCTTCCTCGGCGGTGGGGTTCTTCCAGCTGATAGCGAAGGTCTGCAGGCCGCCCTTGAGCGCGAACTCGATGATGCTCTTGCCCGGCAGGTCGAAGACATAGAACTTGTTGATCTGGGGCGGCACGATCAGCAGCGGCCGTCGGTGCACCACCTCGGTCGCCGGCCGGTACTGGATCAGCTCCATCACCTCGTTGCGGAAGACCACCGAGCCCGGCGTCGTGGCGAGGTTGCGGCCGACCGCGAACTTGGCGGTGTCGACCTGTGCCGGCAGGCCGCCGTTGCGCACCAGGTCCCGCACGAAGTTCTCCAGGCCCTGCAGAAGGCTCGTGCCACCGGTGTCCAGGAGCTTCTTGAGCGCCGCGGGATTGCCCATCAGCGCATTGGTCGGCGCCATGGCATCGATGAACAGGGAGAGCACGAAGCGCGCGCGCTCGGCGTCGCTCCGGCTCATGGAGGCCTCGTCGACCAGGCCGATCAGGGCGTTCGACCAGGCGAGATAGCTCTGGGCGAGCGCGCGATAGGCGGGACTCGACTTCCAGGCCGGATCGGCGAAGCGCTTGTCCTTGTCGTCGGGCGCCAGCACGGAGCGGCCTGTCGCGACGCGGCCGACTTCGCCCAGGAAGGACAGGTACTGGCCGGCGAGAACACCGGGATGGCGCGCCACCTGGCCGACCAGCTTGCGCAACGAGGCGAGGACGTCGCGGCCGCGCACGCCGACCAGGGGATTGGCGGCGAGCGTGTGCTGCGCCGGCGATTCCAGGACGTCCGTGGTCACTGTGTTTGACATGGATGACATGGGGTTTCCTCCAGACTTCACGGTTCAGGCGACCGATCGCAGATCCTTGCGCAGGATCTTGCCGACGTTGGACTTCGGGAGCGCATCGACGAAGCGCACCTGCTTGGGCACCTTGTAGGCGGTGAGCTCAGCCCGGCAGTGGGCGATCATCGCCGCCTCGTCGAGCTTCGCATCGAGCGTGCGGACGACGAACAGGCGCACCATCTCGCCGGTCTTGTCATCGGGCGCGCCGACGCAGGCGCATTCGGCGACGCCCGGGCAGGTGGCGGCGACGGCCTCGATCTCGTTCGGATAGACGTTGAAGCCCGAGACGATGATCATGTCCTTCTTTCGATCGACGATCTTGAGGAAGCCGCGTTGGTCGAACGTGCCGATGTCGCCGGTGCGGAAAAATCCGTCGGCGGTGAAGGCCGCCTCGTTCGCCTCAGGCTTCTGCCAGTAACCCTGCATCACCTGCGGTCCGCGGGCGCAGATCTCGCCCGCCTCGCCCGGCGCCACCTCGCGGTCCTGGTCGTCCAGAAGCTTGATCTCGGTGGCGGGGAACGGCAGGCCCACCGTGCCGCTGAAATCGCCGCCGACCGGGTTGAGCGTCAGCACCGGCGAGGTTTCGGAGAGGCCGTAGCCTTCCAGGATGTCCATGCCGGTCAGCGCCTTCCAGCGCTCGGACGTGACGGGCAGCACCGAGGCGCCGCCGCCGATGGTGACGCGCAGCGCCGAGAAGTCGACGTCCTTGATGGCGGGCTGCATCAGCAGGCCGCCGAACAGCGTGTTGACGCCGGTGAATACGGTGGGCCGCGCCTGCTTCAGGATGTCGACGAAGCTCGCCATGTCGCGCGGGTTGGGCACCAGCCAGTTCTCGGCGCCGGCCGCGTAGCAGGAGAGGAAATTCACCATCAGCGCGAAGATGTGATAGAGCGGCAGCGCCGTGACCACGACCTCCTGGCCGGGGCGCAGTACGTCGCCCATGAAAGCCTTGAACTGGGCGCAGTTGGCGACGAGGTTGCGATGCCTGAGCGCCGCGCCCTTCGAGACGCCGGTGGTGCCGCCGGTATACTGCAGGAACAAGAGGTCATCGCCGGTGAGCCGCACCGGCATGAACTCGAGCGCGGCGCCCGCGGCGAGGGCGTCGGCAAAGCCGATGGCATTGGCCAGCCGGGGATCGACCGCTGGCGCCGGCAGGCCGCCACCGATGGCGTCGCCAGGGGCGACCGTGATGACGTGCTTCACGCCGGTCTTGCCGACGATTTCGGCCAGGGTCGCGGAGACGCCGGCGAAGACCACGATGATCTCCACGCCGGCGTCGTTCAGCTGATGCTCGAGCTCGCGCGGCGTGTAGAGCGGGTTGACGTTCACCTGCGCCGAACCGGCGCGCACGATGCCCAGCAGGGCGATCGGGAAGGCGGGGATGTTGGGCAGCATCACGGCGATGCGCTGGCCGCGGGTCACGCCCAGCCGGTGCTGCAGGAAGGCGGCGAAGGCGCGCGACAGCCGGTCGGTGTCGGCATAGGTGAGCGTGCGGCCGAAGCAGCGGAAGGCGGGCTTGTCGGCGTAGCGGCCCATGGCGTCCTCGATCATCCCCAGGACCGAGGCCTGCGGATCGAGGTCGATGGCGAGGCGTCTGTTGGACATGGCGTTCTCTCCGTTTCCTCCCGCCTCCGGCCTGTCTGGCGGGTTCCCTGTTCCCGTGGCATGCTTCCCAAAAGCCTTGTTTTTATTGGGTCGCCGGGCCGGCCACCGATGGGTCGGGAAACTACATGCTGCACCGCAGCATGTCGTTGGCCGGGCGGGCCAAACTACTGGCCGCAAGAGCCAAAACGCGCTGGGAGGCGCGCCGCATGAGCGAGCGGACGACGGCCGCGATCTGGGTCAAGGGCATCCTCGAGATGCTGGCGGCCGAGCGTCTGGACGTGCCGTCGCTGCTGGCCCAAGCCGGCATCGATGTCGCCGGCCTCGATGCGCCCGGTGCGCGGCTTTCCACCGACAGCATCAGCCTGCTCTGGGAACTTGCCGCCGAGCGGTCAGGCAATCCGGCGATCGGGCTGGCACAGCACGACGTCGCGCGGCCGGCGAGCTTCGACGTGGTCGGCTACACCATGATGTCCTGCGCCGACCTTCTCGGCGCCTTCGAGCGGCTGGAGCGCTATCTGCGCATCTTGAGCGACGCGTTGACCATGAGCCTCGGCGAAGATGGCGGCCGCTTCCGCATGACCTTCGAGCTGATCGGCGGCGATCGGCCGGTGCCGCGCCAGCGCACGGAGTTCATCATGGTGACGCTGATCGGCTTCCTGGCCTGGATCAGCGGCCGCGATGTCCGGCCGGTCGCCATCGAGCTGCCCCATCCCGAACCGAAGGACCCGGCGCCCTATCGCGCGGCGTTCCGCTGTCCCATCGCCTTCGGCGCTAAGGGCAACAGCCTGCTATTCGATCGTGCCGACCTCGCGCTCCCCTTGCCGACCTCGAATCCGGTGCTGGCCGAGTTGCACGAGCGCTATGCCGGCGACTATCTCCGCCGCTTCGACCATGACGACACCAGCTACCGGGCGCGCGAGGCGATCATCCGGCGCCTGCCCGATGGTGAGCCGCGCCGCGACCGGATCGCGAGCGAGCTGCGCATGAGCGAGCGCACGTTGCAGCGACGCCTCGAGCAAGAGAAGACGTCGTTCGGCGATCTCGTCGACCGCACGCGCAGAGAGCTCGCGGGGCAATATCTCGGCCGACTGCATCTGTCCTTGGGGCAGGCGGCGTATCTGCTGGGATACGCCGACCAGAGCAGTTTCTTCCGTGCCTGCAAGCGCTGGTTCGAGGTCTCACCTGGACAGTACCGCAGCCAGTTGCTAGGCCAACTCCTGGACAATCCGGGGAACGCCTAGGCATCAAGCTCACGCGAACCGCTTCTTCGCATCCTCTCGGAGCTTGGCCTTCTGGATCTTGCCCGATTCGGTCATCGGGAAGGCGTCAATGAACACGACATGGCGCGGCAGCTTGAAGCTCGCAACCTTGCCGCGGCAGTGCTCCAGCACCTCCTCGACGCCGATCGCGGCCTCGGCCCGGCACTGGACATAGGCCACGGCAACCTCGCCCAGGCGCTCGTCGGGCAAGCCGACCACGGCGACCTGCTGCACGGCGGGATGCTCCAGCAGCAGGCCCTCGGTCTCCATGGGATCGACGTTCTCACCGCCGACCTTCAACATGTCCTTGTAGCGCCCGAGGAAGCGCAAGGACCCGTTGGGCAGCCACATCGCGGCGTCGCCGGTGTGGAACCAGCCGTCGGGCGTGAAGGCCGCCGCCGTCTCGGCGGGCTTGCGGTAGTACTCCTTCAGCACCGTCGGCCCGCGCACCTGCAGCTCGCCGGTGGCGCCCGGCCCCAGCACCTCGCCGCTGCCGTCATCGACGATGCGCAAGTCGAAGTTGGGGCCCGGCCAGCCCGACGCCTCGCTGCGAAGGGTCTCGTCGTCATCGAGCGCGGACAGCGACACGCCGAGCCAGGTCTCGGTCATGCCGAAGCCCGAGAGGTTCTTGAGAGGCGCCAGCGCCCGCATGCCGCGGCGCACCACCGGCGTGGCGCTCAGCATGCCGGCGGCGAAGATGCCGGTGCGCAGGCTCTTGAGGTCGCGCGGCCGCGCCTCCTGCGCCTCGGCCAGGCCCTTCATGTGCGCCTCGAAACCGTGGATGATGGTGACACGCTCCTTCTCGATCAGGTCGAGACTCTCCTCGGGATCGAAGCCCACGGTCACGATCTGGCGCGTGCCGGTGATCAGCGACATCCACGCCCCCTCCGACAGGCCGAAGGCATGGAATAGCGGCAGGTAGTTCAGGATCGTGTCGTCGGCGGTGATGCCCATCAGACGGGCCCGCTCCTCGACATTGGCGATCAGCTCGTGCGTGCGGACCACGCCCTTGGGAAAGCCGGTCGTGCCCGAGGTATACATGATGAACGCCGTCGCGGCAGGATCGACGGCACGGGCCCGCGCAGCGACGTCGTCAGCGGACACGTTGGCTGCCGGTCCGGCGAGCGCCGACCAGTCGAGGGTGCCTGCCTGGGCCGGGTGTCCCAGCAGGATCACGCGCCGCAACTTCGGGAAGCGCGGGTCGCGCACATCGACACCGGTCGCCGGCAAATCCACGGCCTCGCGCACCAGGGCGGCATAGTCGATGGGGCCGGAGAGGTCGTGCGTGATCAGGAAGCTTGAGTCCGATTGCGCCAGCACGTAGGCGAGATCACGCGAGCGGAAGCGCGTGTTGATCGGCACCAGCACCGCGCCGATCTTCTGGACGGCGAAGGCGATGAAGATCCAGTCGTCGCAATTGTTGAGCCACAAGGCGACGTGGTCGCCGTGGCCGACGCCGGCCGCGATCAGGCGGCGCGCTGCGTCGTCGATGCGCGACGCGACCTCGCGGAACGTATAGCGCGTGGCGCCGAACACGAGGCCCTCACGGTCCGGCAGGCGGGCCGCGATGTCATCGGCAAGATCGCCGAAACGGCGCCTCAGCCTTTCCTCCCGAGTCATGGCCGCCAGTATGTTATGGTTTTCGCGCGATGTCCCATTCCGCACGCCATCTCAATCCGCCGGGCCTGATGGACTCGCGCCGCTTCTTCAGCCAGGTCGTGGTCGCTCCCAGCGGCACCACGGTATACGTTGCCGGCCAGACCGGGTATCGCGTCGACCGCTCGATCGCATCCAGCAAGGAAGGCCAGATGGTCCAAGCCTTCGAGAACGTGCGGATTGCGCTCGAAGCCGCACAGGCGCGCATGGACCAGGTAGTGTCGATGACGATCTACATCGTCGACTACAGCGAGGCCGACCTCGAAACGTTGGCGCTCTGCACGGCGGCCTGCTTCCCGGCGCATCGGATGCCGGCCAGTACGCTCGTGCCGGTGCCGCGGCTCGCCCGCGATGAGCTGCTGTTCGAAGTCACCATGACGGCGGTGATCCCGGGCTGATCGGCGGCCACCGCCGTGCGGGCGGGCGTGCCCTGCGCCCCCGACTGGTCACAGCGCGTCAACCGGGCTCGTGTTAGCGCAAGGACCGTGGGTGGGAAAAATCGGACGGGGTGTATGGCAATTCCTTCGGAGGAATCGGCCCTTGCGTCGCCGCGACCGACGGCGCGACGCCTGATCGCCGCGTCGGCGCGCGCCGTCCCGTCGTCGCCTTTGCTAGTGCTGGTGCTTGCCGGATTGCCCGTGCTGGCCGCGGCCTGGGCGGTGCTGTCGCCGCCGGTGATGCTCAGCAAGGCGATGACGCAGGACCTGCTGTTCAATCTGTCGGGCGCCTGGCACCTCTACGCCGGGCAGGTCGCGCATGTCGATTTCCACGATCCCACGGGCCGGCTGAGCTTCCTGCTGACGGCGCTGGGTTTCGTCGTGCTCGGACCGGGACCTTTCGCCTTCCTGGTCAACGTCGCGATCATGACGGCCGCTCTGTTCCTCGCCGCCTGGCTCGCCGCCGCCCGGCGCCTGCCGCTGCTGCCGGCCGTGCTGTTCGTGCTCTTCGCCAGCCTGCTGGCGCTGATGCCGGCCAATGTCGGCGACCGTCCCGAGCAGTACAGCTTCGCCATGTCCTACAATCGCTACGGCTGGAGCGCCTACAGCATCCTGGCGCTGATCCTGTTCGTGGCCCCGAGCCGGCGCGAACACCGTGCCTCGGTCGACATCGCCGTCGCCGGCGGGCTGCTGGCGGCGATGTTCTATCTCAAGATCACCTATTTCGCCGCGGGGCTTGCGACCGTGGGCTTTGCCCTGCTGTTCCAGCCCCATATCCGCCACCACTGGCGGACGTGGGTCGTCCTCTCGACGTTGCTCACCCTGAATACGCTCGCGCCGCACAACCATGCCTATCTCGGCGACATCCTGAGCTGGGCCGGGAGCGGCGCGGTACGCAAGTCGCTGATGCTGCACGTCAAAAACTTCGTCGCCGCGATCGGCCAGTACGGGCCGTATCTCGCCGCGGTGGTCGTGGCGCTGTGGATGTGGTGGTCGGGGCGGGAATCTTTCCGCTTGCCGTTGACGCTCGTCTTCCTGCTGGCGATGTCGTTCCTGCTGCTGTCGCAGAACTCTCAGGCGGCGGGGATGCCATCGGTCATGGTGATCCTGTTCGTGCTCTACGATCGGCTGCGCGTGAGCTTCGCGGCCCAGCGCAACCGCGAGATCGCGCCGTGGCTCCTGACGCTGCTGCTGTTCCCGCTGTTTGCGATCGGCGGCCAGGCCGCGAGCATCGCGGGTTATCACGCCGAGGCGCGCGCGGCGCAGGGACTCTTCGCCATCGATCGCACCAATCTTAAAGGCCTCGCCGTGCCGGAAGGCGAGCGCGGCACCTTCCTGAGCTTCTCGCACAGCTTCGACTATCCAGCGCGAGCCAGGGCCAACCGACCGCAGCCGCCGCTCTATCAGCTGTCCGACTATGAATACGTGCTGGTGCTGACGGACGCGGCCGACCTGCTGGCGAGCCGCGACCCGGGAAGCATCGCCCTGCTGGACAGCGTCAATCCTCTGCCGTTCATGCTGGGCCGGCCTCCCGCGCCCGGCGCCAACCTTTGGTCGACCTGGAGCGCGCCGCCGCGGCCCGTCGGCCAGTATCTCGGCGCGGTGCGCTACGTGCTGGTCCCGAAGTTCCCGACCAGCCCGCCCTGGACCGACGATCTGATGCGGCTTTACGGCGGCTATCTGGAAGAGCATTTCCGTCGAGCCGCGGAAACGCGATGCTGGATCCTGCTGGAGCGGTCCGATGCCAACCCGCCTGC